>DASUBK010000416.1:0-13708 GCA_035763305.1 Terriglobales bacterium
GCCCGCGCAAAGGGCGTAGCTATGGCGGAGCCCGGCTCCTAATTGAGTTATGTGACCCTTATTTGACCCAAGTTCATCCGGGTCAAATAAGGGTCACAGATTCATGCTCCGCGTGTAACCCTCTGATTTTCAACAGCTCCGATCGTTGTCATCTGCGCCGCAAAGTAGTTGAATTGGCGAGCGAACACGGTTCTGTTAACCGGAGGGTTGTAGGTTCGAGTCCTACCTGAGGAGCCATTCTTTCTTCGCTTACTTCAACCCAGCGATCCCTGAAACTACTTTCATCCCCCGGCCTGCTCATCCGCTGCGCGCATCCTGCTCGTTCTTGCGATTCCGATTCGGAACCAAGCCCATTTCTACGTTGCGCAAGCCTTCTCGAGAGATGTTTGGCCTACCTCCTTCGCGCGGCGGTGCTAGCGTGGGGCCGAGTCCGGCAGTCTCGTACAGGGAGGAGACGCGCGTCCATGGCGGCAGAGGGACCAATCCACCGCGGCTCGGGGAGCGACACCGCGCGGGTCACGACAACCGCGAGCGAGCAAGGACCGGCGAACGAGCCAGCGCGCCACACGGCGAACTACGCCCGCAATCTGATTGAGGCGAGCCTGGATCCGCTGGTCACCATCAGCCGCGACGGCCTGATCACCGACGTGAACCACGCTACCGAGCTTGCCACCGGCATCTCGCGCGACCGGCTGATCGGGAGCGATTTCGCCGACTACTTCACCGATCCCGACCGCGCGCGCCGCGGCTACCAGCAGGCGTTTTCCGAAGGATACGTGCGCGATTACCCGCTGGCCATCCGTTGCGCCTGCGGCACGGCCATGGAGGTGTTGTACAACGCCACCGTATTCCGCAACGAAGCCGGAGAGGTTGAGGGCATCTTTGCCGCCGCGCGGGATGTGACCGAGCGGACCCGGGCGGAACTGGCGGCGCGGCGGTTGGCCGCCATCGTCGAATCTTCCGATGACGCCATCATCGGCAAAACCCTGGAGGGAATCGTATTGACGTGGAATCAGGGCGCCGAGCGGCTGTACGGCTACAGCGCCGCGGAAATGGTCGGCCGCTCGGTGATGGCGGTGGTCCCGGCGGAGCACCAGGGTGAAGTGCGCGAGCTTTTGCGGCGCATTGCCGCAGGAGAAAGGATCGAGCACCACGAAACCGTTCGCCAGCGCAAGGACGGCAGCCGGGTGGACGTATCGGTGACCCTCTCACCCACGAAAGATGCGCGCGGCGAGGTTACCGGAGCCTCCACCATTATTCGCGATATTACGGAGCGCAAGCGCGCCGAGGAGGCGGTGCGCCGCGCCAACGCCTATAACCGCAGCTTGATTGAAGCCAGCGTCGATCCTCTCGTGACCATTGGGTCCGACGGAAAAATCACCGACGTGAACGCGGCCACCGAGGCGGCCACCGGCTGCGGCCGCCAGGAACTGATTGGCACCGATTTTTCCGATTACTTTACCGATCCGGCGCAAGCCCGAGCTGGTTACGAGCAGGTGTTTCGCGAAGGCCTGGTTCGCGATTACCCGCTGGAGCTGCGGCACCGCACGGGGTCCGTCGTCTCCGTGCTGTACAACGCCTCCATTTATCGCGACCAGGGCGGAAACACGGCCGGTGCGTTCGCCGCCGCGCGCGACATCACCGCCCGCAAGCGCGCCGAGGATGAAGTCCGCAAGCTGAACCAGGAGCTGGAACAGCGGGTGCAGCAGCGCACCGCCGAGCTGCAATCCGCCAACCTGGAACTGGAGGCCTTCACCTATTCCGTGTCGCACGACCTGCGCGCGCCGCTGCGCCATCTGAGCGGCTTCGCCAAGCTGCTGCTGGAAGAAAACGCTGCCGTGCTGAATGCAACCGGCCGGCACTACGTGGACGAGATCCGCGACGCCGCCCGCCGCATGGGCCAGCTGGTGGACGATCTGCTGGAGTTGTCGCGCATGAACCGGCAGGCGCTGAACCCGCAGCCCGTGGCCCTCGAGCCGGTTATCCAACAGGCGGTTCGCGAGCTTGCCCCCGAAATCGGGCAGCGCGCCATCGAGTGGAAGATTGCCCCTCTGCCGCACGCGGTCGGCGACCCGGTGCTGCTGAAGCAGGTCTTCGCCAACCTGCTCGCCAATGCGGTGAAATTTACCCGGCCGCGGAATCCGGCGGTCATCGAAGTCGGAGAGCAAGTCGCGCAGGGCGAGACCGTGTACTTCGTGCGCGACAACGGCGTGGGCTTCGACATGCGCTACATCGACAAGCTGTTTGGTATTTTTCAGCGCCTGCACCGCACGGAAGACTTCGAGGGCACCGGCGTCGGACTGGCCGTGGTGCAGCGCATTATCCATCGCCATGGCGGCCGCGTCTGGGCCGAGGCCCAGCCCGATCGCGGCGCAACCTTCTTCTTCACTCTCGGCTCTGCGGAGCCGCAATCGTCGCGCGAGGTGCACGATGAAGTCGCAATCGCCAACTGAAATCTTGCTGGTCGAGGACGATCCCCGGGATGTCGAGCTGACCCGGCGTTCGCTGGAGAAAGAGAAACTGTGCAACACGATCCACGTCGTGCGCGACGGCGCCGAAGCCCTCGATTTCATATTCGGCCGGGGCGCCTACCAGCACCGCCTGGACGGGCCCAATCCATACCTGGTGCTGCTCGATCTGAAGTTGCCCAAAGTCGACGGCCTGGAGGTCCTGCGGCAGATGAAGGAGAACTCCAGGACCAAGATGGTTCCCGTCATCGTGCTGACCTCCTCCCGCGAGCAGAAGGACCTGGTGGAAAGCTATCGCCTGGGCGTCAACAGCTACATCCAGAAGCCGGTCGACTTCGCCCAGTTCCAGTCCGCGGTGAAGGAGATCGGCCTTTACTGGCTTCTGTTGAACCAGGTGCCGGCGGTCGAGAGCACACCCAGGGCGGCGCCGCCTGTCCCGGCAGCCGCGGGCAATTGAGCGGACAGGGAGCGCTGATGCGCGGAGTAGAGTCCACGTCGCGTGACTCCAGTGGACGCCTGCGAGTCCTCTTCGTGGAAGATTCTCCCGCCGACGTCGAGTTGAGCTGCAAGGAATTGCAGCGCGACGGCTTCGAGGTGCAGGCCGATACCACCGACCGCCAGGAGAGATTTTGCGAGCTGATTTCCCGCAACGAGTACGACGTCATCATCACCGACTACGGCTTGCCGGGCTGGACCGGGCTCGACACCATTCGCCTGCTGAAAGAAGCTGGGAAACCAACCCCGGTGATCCTGCTGACCGGGTCCATGGGCGATCAGACCGCGGTGCAGTGCCTCAAGGCCGGCGCCTCCGATTACGTGCTGAAGGAGAACCTGGCCCGCCTGCCGCACGCGGTCAAACTCGCGCTGCGCGATGCCGATACGGAGCGGCGGCGGCGGCAGGCGGAAACGACGCTGAAGGACTATGCGGAACAATTGCAGCGCACCAACCTGGAATTGCAGGAGTTTCTTTCCATCGCCTCGCACGACATGCAGGAGCCGCTGCGCAAGATTCGCCTCTTCATCGGCCGCCTGCAGGCGCAACTGGCAGGCGTAAGTGACCTCGGCGTGCGACACAGCATGGCCCGCATCGACGCCGGCGCTGCGCGCATGGCGGCGATCATCGAGGCCCTCGTCTCCTACTCCCAAATCGCGGTCGAAGCGCAGCCCGCCGCCCCGGTGGACTTGTCCGATGTGGTGGCGAAAATAATCAGCGAGCTCCGTCAACCCATCCAGGCGGCCGAGGCTGAGGTGGAAGTCGGACCCTTGCCCACGCTCCGCGCCAACCGTGAGCAGATGGGCAGGGTCTTCTACCACCTGCTGGCGAATGCGCTCACCTACCGCAGCCCGGAGCGCCGGCTACGCATCCAGGTCGGCAGCTGCTCGCCCGAGGATGGATGGGTCGAGTTGTCGGTCAGCGACAACGGCATCGGCTTCGAGGAGCAGTATGCCGAGCGCATCTTCCGCCCCTTCGAGCGCCTGCAGCGGCGCGACGAAAGCGCCGGCACCGGGATCGGGCTGGCCATCTGCCGCAAGATCGCGCGGCAGCACGGCGGGACAATTCGGGCCACCAGTCGCCCCGGGCAGGGCAGCACCTTTACCGTCACGCTGCCTTGCGTCGAAACGGCAGCCGCGGCGGCGCGGGAATCCGCGCTCGCCGCCCGCTGAGCTGGGATCCGGACCGCCTCGGCGCATCTTCTCTTTCCAGCCGACTGAGTTCATTTTGGGACATGACGAAAAAACAGGAAGGCACTCGCCGCGCGGCGTGCATCTGCGCGCTCCCCGACCGCTCCGTGGTGCTAGGTTTCCGCTGAGGAAGCTGCCATGGAAGTCGCCGAACAGATTCGCCCCGATGTCGAAGTCCTGCAGAAGTGCGTAACCGGAATTTCCGGTCTCGATGAAATCACTTCCGGAGGCTTGCCGCGCGGCCGCCCGACTTTGGTATGCGGCAGCGCGGGCACGGGAAAGTCACTTCTGGCGATGGAGTTTCTGGTGCGCGGCGCGCGCGACTTCGGCGAGCCCGGCGTGTACGTCGCCTTTGAAGAGACGGCGCCCGAGCTTGCCGTGAACGTGGCCTCGCTCGGCTTCGAAGTGCCGCGACTCGAGCGGGAGCGCAAGCTGCTGATCGACTCGGTGCAAATCAACCGCGCCGAATTGCAGGAGGCCGGCGAATACGACCTGGAAGGCCTCTTCATCCGGCTGGGCGACGCCATCGATACTGTGGGCGCCAAGCGCGTGGTGCTGGACACCATCGAGGTTCTCTTCGGCGTTTTCCAGAACTCGGTCATCGTGCGCAGCGAGTTGTCGCGCCTCTTTCGCTGGCTGAAGGATCGAGGGGTCACCGCGATCGTCACCGGAGAACGCGGCGACGGCACCCTCTCCCGCTTCGGCCTGGAAGAGTACGTGGCCGACTGCGTCATCCTGCTCGACCACCGCATCGTCGAGCAGGTCTCCACCCGGCGCTTGCGGGTGGTCAAGTACCGCGGTTCGGTGCACGGCACCAATGAGTATCCCTTCCTCATCGGAAGCAGCGGTTTTTCCGTGCTGCCGGTTACTTCTCTCGGCCTGCAGCACCGCGTGTCGAGCGAGCGCATCTCCACCGGCATCCCGGAATTGGACGAGATGTGCGCAGGCAAGGGAATTTACCGCGGCTCGAGTGTCCTTATCTCCGGCATGGCCGGGACCGGGAAGACAAGCTTCGCCGCGCAATTTGCCGCCGCGGCCTGTCTGCGTGGCGAGCGGGTGCTGTACGTGGCCTCGGAGGAATCGCCGGAGCAAATCCTTCGCAACATGGCTTCCATCGGCTTGAACCTTCGCGGCTGGCAGGAAAAGGGCTTGTTGCGGTTGAAGTCCGAGCGGCCCACCCTGTGCGGCCTGGAATTGCACCTCGTCTCGCTGCACGAGGCGGTGCGTGTTTTCCGCCCCCACGTAGTGGTCTACGATCCCATCACCAACTTTTCCAGCGTCGGAAGCGGCGCGGAAGTGAAGACGATGCTCATGCGGCTGGTTGACTATCTCAAGGCGCAGGGCATTACCGCGATCTTCACCAGCTTGACCAACGGCGGCGCGACCGAGGAGCAGAGTGAAGTCGGCATCTCCTCCCTGATGGACGTCTGGATCCTGTTGCGCAACATGGAGTGCAGCGGGGAGCGCAACCGCGCGCTGTACGTATTGAAGGCGCGCGGAATCGCCCATTCCAACCAGGTGCGCGAATTCACCCTGAGCACCAACGGAATCCATTTCATCGCTCCCTACCTGGGCATGGCTGCGGTGCTGACCGGCTCGGCGCGGCTGGCGCAGGAAGCGGAGGACCGCGCCACCCGGGCGCGGATGTCCAGCGAAGTCGAGAGCCGCAAGACCGCTCTGCAGGCCCGCGAGCGGGAACTGGAGGCGCAGATCGAGGCCCTGCAGGCCCGGCTGGCGGCGGAAAAACAGGATGCCCTGCGCGAAATCAGGGTGCTGGAGAGCCGGCAGGACCAGATGAGCCGAACCGACGCCGCGATGTCGCGCTCGCGCAGTGTCGAGGAAGAACGGGTGCACTCATGACGCAAACGCACATCCCGGATGAAGCTGCCGCAACCGGCCCCGTCGACCAGGGCCTGTTGCGCCTGTACGTGGCCGGCCAGTCTCCCAAGTGCCTGGCGGCCTTGGCCAACCTGCGCCGCTTGTGCGCGGTGGAACTCCAGGGGCGCTTTGAAATCGAGGTGGTGGACCTGCTGGAGAATCCCAAACTGGCGCGCGGCGATCAGATCGTCGCTGTTCCCACCCTGGTGCGGAAGCTGCCGCCGCCGGTCAAGAAGATCATCGGCGACCTGTCCACCTCGGACCGCGTCCTGGTCGGCCTCGATCTGAAGCGGAGAGCGCACCCATGAGCACCACGACGCAAGGGGCAACGGAACCGAAGTACCTTCTGCGTCTCTACGTCACCGGCACCACGCCGCGATCGCAGCAGGCGATCTCCAATATCCGCGACATCTGCGAAGAGTACCTGCGCGGGCGATATCAGCTGGAGGTGCTCGACGTGTATCAGCGGCCGCTGCTCACCGCCGGCGAGCAGATCATCGCCCTTCCGACGTTAATTAAGGAACTGCCCTTGCCCATACGCCGCTTTATCGGCGACCTCTCCGACACGGAGAAGATTCTGATCGGACTCGACCTGAAGCCGGCGGAGGTCTGACGTGAGCACCGCGACACCGATTGCAAGGTCGCAAGATCCCACCGTGGTCCTGGCGGATTTGCGCGCCCGCCTCCAGGAGGCGGAGGACACGCTGGCGGCCATCCGCAGCGGCGGCGTGGACGCCATCGTGGTGGACGGTCCGGAAGGCGAAAAGGTCTTCAGCCTGGCCGGCGCCGAGCGTCCCTATCGCCTCATGATCGAGCGCATGAACCAGGGAGCGGCGATGCTGCGCGACGACGGCACCGTCATCTTCTGCAATGCCGCACTGGCCGCGATGCTCGGCTCCACGCCGGAGAGCGTGACCGGGTCCAACATTCGCGCGCATGTCTGCCTTGATATGTGCGAGAACCTGGAAGCGATCCTCGAAGAGGGCGCCCGCGGCAGCAGCAAGCGCGAGTTGCGCATGCGCCGCAGCGGAGGCACCGACGTCCCGACCCTGCTCGCCATCAGCAATTTGGGGCGGGAAAATGCCGCCACCCTGTGTCTGCTGGCCACCGACCTCAGCGAGCAGAGGCGGCGCGAGGAACAGCTGGAGAACAGCCATCGCACCGCCAGCGCCTATGCCGAAGCCCTGCGCCGCAGCAATGAGGAACTGCAGGACTTCGCCACCGTCGCCGGCCACGACCTGCAGCAGCCCTTGCGCAAGGTCTGTTCGCTCGCGGGACAGTTGCGGCAGGCCTGGGGCGACCAGCTCGGCGAAGAAGGCCGCCATATCGCGGAGCGCCTGGCCGCCTGCGCCGAGCGCATGCACCAGCTCGTTGACGCGCTGCTGAGCTATTCGCGCGTCGATGCGAACCCGGATCCGCTGCTTCCGGTGAGCCTGGAGCGGGTGATGCGCGCCGTCCTCGCCGACCTGGAAATCAGCATTCGCGAAGCCGGGGCGCGGGTCGAAGTCGGTCGCCTGCCGGAAGTCGCCGGTGACGAAACCCAGCTGCGACAGCTCTTCCAGAATTTGATCTCCAACGCCTTGAAATTCCGCCGCCGAGATTCGCCTCCCGCGATCACGATCGAAGCTCACCGCCGCTCCTCCACGGTGCTGGAGGTGTCGGTGCGGGATAACGGCGCCGGCTTCGACATGCGGCACGCGGAAGCTATTTTCCGTCCCTTTCAACGCCTGGTCTCGGAGACGGAATGCCCGGGCGTCGGGATGGGCCTGGCCATCTGCCGGAAAATCGCCGTACGCCACGGCGGCGCCATCGCCGCTCAGAGTCAACCCGGCGCCGGCAGCACGTTTATCCTTCGCCTTCCCATCCGCCCGGTCCGCGGCCATGAAGAGGAGCCGGCGGCGCCTGTCGCCACCCTCGCAACGAAGTAAAAGACCCTTATCCCGTCGGCAGCGATCCTGATGTGGGAAGGGGTGGAAACTCCTGCGTCTCCCATCCTTGACAGGTCCCCGTTTCAAAGCCACAATCGCCTGAACCTTCCCCCGTTTTCCTCCCTGGGTTTTTGTCACCGGCCCCGAAAGTCCCTGGTCTTGGAGCTCCTAATGCGTGTTGTTACGCGGCGCCTCGCGGTGCCGGGAACCATCCTTGCGCTCTTAACCCTTGCCATTTCAGCCTCCGCGGCGGTTGTCCCTGCAGCGCGCGCGGCCGGAAACGTCTGGACCCTGGGCTACAACGGCAACGGCTTGCTGGGAAACGGCGGCTACTCCGACAGCGCCATCGCGGTGCAGGTCAGCGGATTGCGCGGTGTGACCGCCGTCGCCGGCGGCGCCTACCACATGCTCGCGCTGAAGAATGATGGGACTGTCTGGGCTTGGGGAGATAACAGTTACGGCCAGCTTGGCAACGGCTCGAATGCGGGCAGCAATACGCCGGTGCAGGTCAGAGGCCTCACGGGAGTGATTGCCATCGCCGCGGGCCAGTGGCACAGCGTGGCCGTCCGCTACGACGGCACCCTCTGGGCCTGGGGAGACAACAGTAACGGTCAACTGGGAGACGGCGGCGCCGAGACCAGCAGCAACCTGCCCATCCAGGTCGACATCGCTGCCATTACGGCAGTGACTTGCGACTCCCTGGGCACCTTTGCCCTGCTCAGCGACGGCACCGTGTGGGCGTGGGGCGACAACAGTTACGGCCAGCTCGGCAACAACAGCATTGTTCCCAGCAACATTCCCCTGCAGATCGCGACCCTTTCCGGCATCACCACCATCAGCGCCGGGGCATATCACGTGCTGGCGCTCGACGCTTCCGGCACCGTCTGGGGGTGGGGGTACAACTACTATGGTTCCCTGGGCAACGGCGCCGGCACGACCAGCATGGTGCCGGTGAAGGTGCCCGGCATCGCGGGAATTCGCTCTATCGCCGCCGGAGAGTATCACAGCCTCGCGGTCGCTAAGGACGGCAGCGTCTGGGCCTTTGGGTACAACGGGGACGGCGAAGTGGGCGTCGGCACCTTCGATACCGCCTATACCCCGACGCGCGTCTTGTTCCTCGCGAATGTGACTGCTGTCTTCGCCAGCTATGAGAACAGCTTCGCCGTCGGCAGCGACGGCACGGTTTGGGGCTGGGGCTCTAACAGCAACGGCCAGCTCGGCATGAGTTCCGACCGTTATCAGAGCGCCATCCCGCTGCAGATCGGCAGCCTTTCCGGCATCGTTGCGATGTCCTCGACTTATGTCAGCGTCGCCGCGGTGCAGAGCCAGTCGGCGGCTGTGAACTGGGGCGCCGGCGCCAGCGGCCAGTTGGGAAACGGCGGCAACAGCGACAGCGCCGCTGCGGTCGCAGCCATCGGAATCAGTACCCTCAGCCTGCGAAGCGTGAAAGCCGCCGCAGGCGGGGAACTCCACAGCCTCGTCCTTAACAGCGACGGCACGCTCGCCGCCTTCGGCTATAACAATGATGGCGAACTAGGTATTGGAAGTGCCGGGGCGCCACTGTTGCAGCCCGCCTCCGTCGTGGCTCCTTCCGGCGTCGGCCGCTTGTCGAATGTCATGACGGTTGCGGCCGGGCGCAATCACAGCCTGGCCGTCAGCAGCGACGGCTCCGTATTGGCCTGGGGCCTCAACGGCAGCGGCCAGCTGGGTAACGGCACGACCACGCCCAGCAGCGTGCCCGCGTCCGTGCCCGGCGTCAGCGGCGCGGTCGCGGTCGCCGGAGGTGGCGCTCATAGCGTCGCCTTGCAGAGCGACGGCACCGTTTGGGCTTGGGGCGACGGGACCTCCGGACAACTGGGAAACGCCGGCAACTCCGTTAGCCTGACGCCGGTGCAGGTACTCGGTCCGGGCGCCGCCGGTGTGCTGCTCGACGTCAAGGCCATCGCCGCCGGCGGCGCGCACACTCTTGCCTTACTGAGCGGCGGTGTTGTCTATGCCTGGGGCTCGAACTCCAACGGGCAGCTCGGCACCGGGAACCCTGGAGCCAGCAACACACCGGTGCAAGTCGTCGGCGTGGGCGGAAGCGGCTTCCTCAGCGGCATTGTTGCCATCGCCGCGGGCAAATCCCACAGTCTCGCCCTGCGCAACGACGGAGCCGTCCTGGCCTGGGGCGAGGGCGGCTTCGGGGAATTGGGCAACGGCAATATCGTCGACAGCCCGGTGCCGGTGCAGGTGCTGGGATCGGGCGGATCCGGCTTCCTGACCGGCATCGTGGCCATCGCTGCCGGCGATGGTGCCGGCAGCGCCCATAGCCTCGCCCTCGGCAGCGACGGCAGGGTATGGGCGTGGGGATCGAACTCCAACGGTCAACTCGGTGTAGTAGGCGCCGGGAGCGTCGCAACCCCGGTGCAGGTCAACCTGGTTGCCCCTGCCGCCCTGGCGGCCGGCGGCTATCACAGCATGGCGCTGGCCGTGCCGGCCTCGCTCACCAACGTTGTCGATCACTTCCTCGTGGATGTCTCGACGACCGCCCTGCCGGCCGGCGCGCCCTTCACCGTGAGCGTCATTGCGCAGGACGCGGCCAATGACACGGTCACCACCTACGCCGGCACCATCCACTTCACGCTCGCGAATCCGGATGCCGGCGCCACCATCCCGGCGGACTACACCTTTACCGCCGGCGATAACGGCACGCGCGTCTTCAGCAATGCCTTTGCCTTGGTCTCCTCCGGCCTGCAGCAGATTTATGCCATCGACGTCCAGCAGCCTGCCGTCAGCGGTTCCTCCATCACTGTGAGCGTGACGCCCGTGGTCGCCGTCACCGTGTCTCCCGCCTCGGCCCTCCTTGCCGTCGGCGGTACCCAGCAGTTCAGCGCTACCGTCTCCGGCGCCGGCGATACCACCGTCACCTGGGCGGTGAACGGTATCACCGGCGGAAACACTACGGTCGGCACGGTCAGCCCGGCGGGCTTGTACACCGCGCCTGCGGCCCCAGTGACCGTCGCCCTCAGCGCAACCGCGAATGCGGATCCCACCAGGTCGGCCACCGCCGTTGCGACTTCAACCACCGCGGTGCAAACCCTGAGAACTCCTCTCGCCTGGGGATACAACAGCGACGGCGAACTCGGCTTGGGCTACTTCTCGGTCAACAGTTGCAATTGCGTCCGCTCTCCCGTGGAGATGGCAACCATCACCGGGGTCATCGCGATTACCGCCGGCAACCAGTTCGGCCTGGCGCTGAAAAGCGACGGCACGGTCTGGGCTTGGGGCTATGGTGGATACGGAACCCTGGGCAACGGAGGCACCGGCACCAGCAACACGCCGGTTCCGGTCAGCGGCCTCACCGGCGCCGTCGCGGTGGCTGGAGGCTACCAGCATGCGCTGGCCGTGAAGTCCGACGGCACCGCGTGGGCCTGGGGCTACGACGGCAACGGCGAATTGGGCAATGGAGCCTACTCGGGATCGGTGCTGGCGCCGGTTCCGGTAAGCAACCTCTCCGCTGTGATCGCTGTGAGTGCCGGCAACAGCCACAGCCTGGCCCTGCGCGGCGACGGCACCGTCTGGAGTTTCGGCTACAACGGCGAAGGAGAACTGGGGGATGCAACCCGCAGTTCGAGCAATGTCCCCGTGCAAGTCCGCGGCATTTCCCAAGCTACCGGCATTGCCGCCGGCGGATACCACAGTCTGGCCTTGCGGGTGGACGGCACCGTCTGGGGATGGGGCTACAACGCCAATGGCGAGGTGGGCAATGGCGTCTTCTCCAGCGGAGGATGTAACTGCGTTGCCTATCCGGTGCAGGTATCCGCTCTGACCGGCGTCGTCGCCGTGGCTGCCGGCTACCAGCACAGCCTGGCGCTGAAGAGCGACGGCACCGTTTGGGCCTGGGGATATGGCTACGACGGTGAATTAGGCGACGGCAACTCCACCCGCAGCAGCGTTCCGGTCCAGGTCAGCGGCCTCTCCGGCGTGGTGGCGATCGCGGCCGGCGAGAATCACTCCCTGGCGCTCAAAAGCGATGGCACCGTGTGGGCGTGGGGCTATGGCTACTACGGGCAGGTGGGGACGGGAATCGCCTTCGACGCCACCACGCCGGTGCAGGTCCCCACGGTTTCCGGCATCGCCGCCATCGGCGCCGGAGGATACTCCAGCTTCGCGCTGGTGGCGTCGCAACCCTTCGTCGATCTCGCCGCGAACGCCGGCGGCGACTCCGTCATTAATTTCGATCCTCTCGCCTCGACTCTTAGCAACTACAATCCCGTTCCGCCCAACTACGGCTCGAATGGTCCGGTGACGGTCTCCTACGTTACCGAGGGCGCCGGCACCGGCGGCGCTGATTTGCCGTACATCGACTGGTGGGGCATCGGCTACGGCGACTTCAACAGCGCAGGTTTTGCCGCCACCAGCGGCTACCTGGCCGACGTCATCTTGAGCGCGGCTCCCGGCGCCACGCTCACGCTCAATAGTTTCGACCTTGCCGGCTACTACAGCGACTACAGTGGCGAAACCGTCCAGATCCTCGCCGACGGCAATGTCGTGCAGGATTACTCGCCCTATACCGTCCTCGGCTCCTCCGCGCCGTACCACAGCAGCTTCGCTCCTGCCGTCAGCGGTAACGTGGTGAAGATTCGCTGGGGAACGCAATGGAATGTGGGCATCAACCACGTCCATTTCAGTTCTCCGCCTCCCAGCCTCGTTGCCCTGGGCGCCACCGTGACCCTGAGCCCGGCGGTGGTGAACTCGAATCCTGTCTTTTCCGCGACCGGAGTCACTTTGTCCTACGCCGTTCCTGCCGGCCTTTCGCTGCTTTCGGTCAACAGTTCGAGCATGAACTGCAGTCCCGGAAGCACGGTGGTGTGCACCCAGGCCGTCGTTCCGGCGAACAGCACCGCCGCGGCGGTCATTACTCTGCAGGCCAACACTCTCGGAACGTACATCAACACCGTCAACGTCACCGCGAACGAGGTGGATGGAGCTCCGGCGAACAACACCAGCAGCGTCAACTTCCAGGTCACCAACACCGGAACCGCCGCCGACCTGGAGGTGATCGCGGCCGGTACTCCGGCGTCGCAAGGCGGAGCGCTGGCCTTCTCCGCCACGGTGGTGAACCACGGCCCTGCCCCGGCCAGCAACGTCGTCTTCAGCGACAACCTGGATCGCTACGGCTTCGTTGCCGCCGCCGCCACGCAAGGCGGCACGTGCAGTTTTGCGGCCGGCAACGTGACCTGCCCCATCGGGTCGCTCAATGTCGGCGCCTCTGCGACGGTGACCGTCGCGGTAACGCCTCCGTTGTCCGGGTGGGCCGCCAATTACTTCCATGCGGTTGCCTCCGAGACCGACCTCAACCCGCTCAATAACAGCGCTCACGTTGGACGAACCGAATCGCTGGCGAATACCAGCACCGGCCTGGCCATTGAGGTCGCGGCGGGTGGCGGGTCGAGCGTCAGCTTCGATCTCGTCACCCAGCCCGGCATGACCACGGTCAACGTCGCGCCGTTCGCCGGCCTCGTGCCGGCGGGCTTCCGCGTGGGCACGCCGTCACTACTGTACGACGTGGTGACCAGCGCGACGTACGCGGGAACGATCCGCGTCACGCTGCCCTTCAACCCGGCAATGTTCCATCACCCGGCGAAGGTCAGGATCTTCCACCTCGAGGGCAGCACCTGGGTGGATCGCACGCTGGCGGTCAGCGCCGGCACGATCACGGCCGTGACGACGTCCTTGTCGCCGTTCCTGATTCTGGAGCCGCTGAAC
>DASUBK010000417.1:0-3577 GCA_035763305.1 Terriglobales bacterium
GCCATGCCGTCTTTTTTGGCCGACATGGTGCATCCGTCGCCGTAGGAGAACATCTCCTGCGCGATTTGCTTGGGAGTCTTGGCGGCGTAGCCGGGCTCGCGCTGCTTGATGAACCAGGCATTCTCGGCGAAGCGGCAGGCGTCGAAGTAGAGCGGCAGGCGATGGCGGCGGCAGAGGGCGCTGACGGCGCGCACGTTTTCCATCGAGACCGGCTGGCCGCCACCGGAGTTGTTGGTGACGGTGAGCATGACGAGGGGAATGCGCTCGCGGCCGACGCGGGCAATCAACTCATCCAGCGCGGCGACATCCAGGTTGCCCTTGAAAGGATGGCGCAGCGCGGGCTGCTTGCCTTCAGGGATGACCAGGTCCACGGCCTCGGCGCCGACGTACTCGATGTTGGCGCGGGTGGTGTCGAAGTGGGTGTTGTTGGGCACCACGCTGCCTGGCTTGCAGACGCAGCCGAAGAGGATGCGCTCGGCGGCGCGGCCCTGGTGCGTGGGGATGACGTGCCGGTAGGCAGTGATGTCCTGGATGGAATGGCGGAAGTGCTCCCAGCTCTTGCTGCCGGCGTAGCTCTCGTCGCCTTCCATGAGCGCGGCCCACTGGCGGGTGGACATGGCGCCGGTGCCGGAGTCGGTGAGCAAGTCGATGAGCACGTCCTCGGCAGGCAATAAGAAGAGGTTGTAGTGGGCGGCGTGGAGCAGTTCTTCGCGCTGGGCGCGGGTGGTCCAGCGGATGGGCTCGACGCTCTTGATGCGGAAGGGCTCGATGATGGTTTTCATACACACCTGTCAGCTGTCAGCCATCAGCTTGTGGCTGGTGCTGACTTGGTAAACCTTAGACCGGCCATACCCCCTATTCGCATACCGGCATTCAAAGGAGTTAAGCCAGGTATACCTGGGAAAGGAGGTGTTGCCCGCCGGCGCGGCAGCGGCGTTGCGAGCTGCTGGCTGATTACGCCGTGATAAATAGCCGGCCTCCCGCAAACTTCACCTTCTTCCTCTCCAAAAGACAGTGTGAACGAAGTGGGAGGCGGAAGTCTGTGACGGGGAGCACGAAAAGCTCTGCTAGATTCCGGGAGTGGGAAGGGGTTCTGGATTCAGGAGGTCTGGGACAAGCATTTCGACGTTGCGCCAGTTCTTTCGCCCGCTAAAGCGGGCTGGATGATCCCCTGCCGCCTGCCCCCGGCTTGCGCCGGGGGCTACCCACTCTATCGCGCGCTTCGCGCGCTGGTTCCGAAGCAGGCTGTGGCGAAGCGCACGCGGGGGCGCGTGCGCTGCAATAGAGAAGAGAGGCGCTCACATCAGTTTGGTGGGCACTACGGCGACGACGAAGCGGCGATTGCTGACCGGATCGTCGATGCTGCTGACCACCAGTTCCTTGCCGGGGGTGAGGATGCCGGCGACGGTGGAACGCTCGCTGCGGACCACGGGAGGTCCGGCGGACGGCTGCGTGCCCTCGGGTTGGGTCAAGCTGCTGACTTCAATGTTCATGTCAAAGGTCACCAGGGTTGGAGTTCTCTGGGCGAGACCGACCCCGATGTTGATACCGACATCCATGTACTGGAAGCCGTCCTTGCCCATACTGACCGGGACGCGATTGCCGGCGCGCAGGTCCGCGTTAGTGCGGTGCGCGGTGCCCGTGATGCTCCAGGGGGCTTCAATCAACATCGAATAGTTGCGCGAGTTGATTACTTTCGCTCCGTCCATTTCCTTGATGACGAAGTCGAGGCGGTACATGCCGCCGGAATCGGAGACCGGCGGCTTCTCCTGGGCGGCGGCGACGCCCAGCAGCAACGGAATCAGGAACAGCAGCAAAAGCTTTTTCATCTCTTCTCCTTCGTACTATTGCGGACTCCTGGTGTCGGGGCCGGGCGCATCCGGGAGTTCCCCGGTACGCAGAAACGAATCGGTGCGGGCGCGTTCGGTTTCCTGGAACTGCGCTACTTGCCTGGCTTGATCGGGTGCGTGGCGGAGGAGCGCCATCACTAATTTTTCCTGCTCGGTCAGGGGCGCAGGAGCGGGAAAGGTCTGCTGGCGGGGCAGGGATGGCTGTCCGGTTGAGGCGACCTGTACCGTTCGAGCGCGACGCTGGTGCGCGACGACTGGAGCATGCTTCGTCGAGACGTGCGGCGCCGTTTTCTCACGAGGAGGCATGGCGGTCGCCACGGTTGCGCGCGAGGTCGCGCGCGGTCCGTTTTCACCCTTGGCCGTTGCGCTGGGGGCAGTCTGTTCGTGCGGGCGGAGCGCCAGGGCGACGATCACGATGATGGCGGCAGCGGCGGCGAGCGCGGGAATCCAGATGCGCCACCGGGGCCGCGGCTCGGGCTGGGTGCGCAGGTTGGCGAGGATGCGGTCTTCCAGTCCGGGGCGCGGTTCGGCTTGCGAGTACTCGCGCAGGCCGCGGTCGAGCAAGTCGTCGAGTTTTCGGTTGTCGCTCATATTCATTTCCACTTCAGGTTCCCCCGCAGGCGAGGGCGCCTGCGGCTACGTAATCTCGCCTGCGGCTACGTAATTCTCTTTCGCTCCAGGCGCGCTGCCAGGCGTTCGCGGAGCAACTGGCGGGCGCGGTGGAGGCGGGTGCGCACGGTGCCTTCGGCCACGCCGAGAATTTCACCTAGCTCGGCGGCGCTCATGTCGCCGGCTGCCGAAAGATTGATGACGTCCTGCATGTCTTTCGGCAAGGCCGCGATTAGTTCCTCCATCACCACGCGCAGTTGATCGCCGGCCACTTGCTCGTCGAGCGGATCGCCGGGGGCGAGCGGCTCGGGAAGATCGTCGAGCGGCTGCTCGCGGCGGCGGCGGACACGATCGACGGCCACGCGCCAGGCGACGCGCGCCAGCCACAGCCGCGGATCGGCGATTTGCGGCAGCTGGTCGCGCGAGCGCCACAGGCGAACGAAGGTTTCCTGGGCGGCGTCCTCGGCGTCGTGATGATCGCGCAGCACGGACCAGGCGACGCGGTAGACCAGCCGGGCGTGCTGCCGGACCAGCGCTTCCACATCCACGAGTTCGGCGCCGTCAGCCAATTGCGCGATGACCGCCTGCCCGGCCCAGCTCATTTCCGGCCCTCACAGAAAGAAGACGGACGAGGGGAGAGAGCGTTCCGGGGATTTTGCAGGAATTTAAACACGGAGGCACGGAGGGAAGGAGGAAATCGGGTGATCGGGCCCGCGGACACGAAGCATGTTGCCGCGGGCGAGGGCGCCCGCGGCGGCCGCGATTCGGGTGAGGCGTACGGCCGCCCCGGCGAGGGCGCCGGGGCCTACCAAGATGAATGCCGAATGCCGAGTGTCGAATGCCGAATGGCTCAAAGCTCAAAGCTCAAAGCTTGTCACTTGACGGTGTGATGCCCGGTCACTCGCGGCGGAACAGTGGGTCACGGCGGGAGGTGACTGCCATCACCGCGCGTCGGCCCATACCCGGCGTGTAATGAGCCGTTCGGCAGGGCGCGGCCAGCCGGAAAAGCCCTGCCGGCGCGTCCTGGCGGAGAAGTTCCCGTGCCGTTCCGTGAAGCGAAGTTGTTCCTGGTCCCGCGCCCGCCGGCGCCGGAAGGAGAAGCTGTGAACGAGCCCAAG
>DASUBK010000418.1:0-7276 GCA_035763305.1 Terriglobales bacterium
CTGGCAGAGGCGCGCGCGCCGGGCTATTTCGATGCCGCGGCAGGACGTGTGGCGCTCGTCGCCTGTGCTTCCACCTTTCCCGACTGGACGCAGGCAGCCGACGGCAACGGGGAGGTGCCGGGGCGCCCGGGGTTGAGCCCGGTGCGTCTGCACACCAGTTACCAGGTCACCGCGGAGCAGTTAGCGTCGCTACGCGCCATCGCGGCAGCACTGGGGCTGCCGGCCGCGGCACAAGCCGCCAGCGAGTTGAATTTTCTGAACGGCAGGTTTACGGCGGCAAGCACACCCTCAGTCCAGGTTGCCGCCGACACGCGCGATACGGCGGAGATCACCGCCGCCATCCGACGCGCCAGTCGCAATGCCGATCTCACGCTGCTCGGCATTCACGCCCACGAAGGCGATCATCGCGCCGATCTCCCGTCGCCGTTCTTGCGACCGTTCGCGCATGCGTGTGTGGATGCCGGCGCGGACGCGTTTCTCGGACACGGCCCGCACGTGTTGCGCGGGCTCGAAATCTACAAGGGAAAGCCCATCTTCTACAGCCTGGGAAATTTCATCTTCCACGGGGAGAGCGAGAAGCAGATTCCGCCGGAGATTTACCGCGAGTGCGGAGTGGAGGGCTCCGACCCCTCCGACGTCTTCGACAAGGTGCTGCCCGGGTTTTCCGCCGCGCCGTTCTGGGAGTCGGTGGTTCCGCTGGCCACGTATGAGGACAAGAAGCTAACGCAGCTGAAACTCTATCCGGTCACGTTGCGACCCGAGCTGTCGCGTCCGCGGCGGGGGACGCCGGAGCTGGTGCATGGCGATGCCGCGGAGCAGATCATCCGGCACCTCAGCCAACTGTCGGAGCCATTCGGCACGCGGATCCGGTTTGACGGACAGGCTGGCGTGGTGCAACTGCCGGGGTGATGGTGACATGTGCAACGACACGCCAGACCACGGCAGCTGCGGACGCTGGCGCGTCCGCCGTGCAGGCGAGGGCGCCTGCACCTACGTAATTCGTGCAGGCGAGGGCGCGTGCACCTACGTAATTCGTGCAGGCGAGGGCGCCTGCACCTACGTGATTGAGGTATTGGCGCTGAAGTTCGCAACATCGGTCCCGCTGTTTCGACCCGGTTGCTTGTTTGACGCTTGACTCTTGGGCTACAGACAGTACGATACGCGGCATTTATATCGCTGCCATTTGGCGGCCCGGCCATTATCCGAACGGGGTGAGAAATGGCCACAAGCAGGCGGTTCCTCCAGGTTGCCGTTTTGATCGCGGCGCTGTCGTTGACGCTCGCCGCACAACAGATTTCGGGTTCCCTCGAAGGCCGAATCACGGACAGCACAGGCGCGGTCGTAACCAACGGTACCGTCACCGCGACCAATGTGGACACCGGCTTCACGCGGTCAGCGGCGACGTCGGTCACGGGCGATTACCAGTTGCCGGGGCTGCCGCCGGGCAATTACCGCGTGAGCGCGGCTGCCAGCGGCTTTCAGAGCGTCAGCCGCAACATGGACCTGGACATCGGCGCCCACGCCACCCTCGATTTCCTGCTCAAAGTCGGGCAGGTGTCGCAGGAGGTCAACGTGGAGGGCGGCTCGGCCGAAATGGAGCCGACGCGCAGCATGGTCAGCGAGGTAGTCGAAGAGCGCCAGATCCAGGAGTTGCCGGTCAACGGCCGGCAGTTCATCGATTTCGCCCTGCTGGCGCCCGGTGTGACGGTGGGCGACACGACTTCCGGCAGCACCGACGTGATCATCGAGCCGGTAACCAAGCTCTCCTTCGCCGGCCAGAACATCCACTACAACTTCGTGGCGATCGACGGCGCGGACAACATTTCCACCGCCTCCGGCATTCAGAAGACCACGCCGTCGCAGGAAGCGGTGAAGGAATTTCGCGTCATCAATACGGACTACAGCGTGGAGGCGGGACGCGCGGTCGGCGGCATCGTCAACATCATCACCAAGAGCGGCACCAACCAGGTGCATGGCTCGCTCTACGAGTACTTCCGCAACGACGCCCTCGACGCGCAGCAGGCGCTGGCGGCGCCCGGCCTGCACGAGTTGCGCCAGAACCAGTTCGGCTTCACCATCGGCGGTCCCATCAAGAAGGACAAGACCTTCTACTTCGGCAACTACGAGGGCCAGCGGCGGCGCGAGTCGCCCTTCTACAACTCGATCGTGCTGAACAATATCAACCAGATCAACAGCTACAAGGCGGGCTTCGGGCTGCCGCAGGAAAACCTGCGCCAGATACGCTCCACCGACTACGACAACTTCCTGTTCAAGGTGGACCACTCGCTCAACAGCCACAATTACCTGAGCGCGCGCTACTTCTTCAACGACCAGCGGCTCAGTAACGAGTCGCCGCTCAACGACGGCTTCGACATGCCGTCGGGCTTCAAGGACAACTTCCTGCGCGACCAGTCGGTGGTGGTGGCGCTGACCACGCAGGTGTCGAACACCTTCGTCAACGACCTGCACGGGCAGTACGCGCACCGCATGTTCGACTTCCCCACGGTCAGCACGCAGCCCCACCTGGAGGTTTCCAATACCTTCACCATGGGCGTGAACCGCGGCAATCCCGATTACTACCAGGAAAGCCGGGAAGAGATCGTGGACAACGTCAACCTGGCGCGCGGGCGGCACACCATCCAGTTCGGCGGCGACTTCAACTACGTCAAGACAACCGAATCCTTCCCGCTGTTCTATCCCTTCGAAGGCGATTTCGGCTGCTTGAGCTCGGTGCAGTGCGGCTACAGCCTGCAGGACGGCGCTCCCTACGTGATCTTCTTCGAGCGCTTCCAGGGGCCGAACTTTACCGAGGGGAGCTTCGATCCGGCCATCTACCAGGGGCGGCGCATTCCTACCTCGGTACGCAACCAGGCGCGCGGCACCCTGGGTCACACCTACGACGGTTTCTACGTGCAGGACAAGTGGCGCGCCACCGACCGGCTGGCGCTCAACTACGGCCTGCGCTGGGAGTTCGAGACCTGGCCGCAAAAGGTCATCAACAACGACCTGAACAATTTCGACCCGCGGGTGGGCATCGCCTATAGCGTTGGGACCTCGCACAACATCGTGGTGCGCGCCGGCGCCGGAATTTTTCACGGTACCATTCCTTCGCCGCTGCTGATGTGCCAGGAGGCTTCCTGCGGCGGCACGCAGGGGCCGTTCCCCGGATCGAACGAGGACAGCCTCAACGCCCGCACCCGGCTGTTCGCCTTCGCCAGTTCGCCGGCGATCATGCAGATTGCCATGCAGAACTTGCTGAAGGGCGTGTATCCGGACGCGGTGCCGCTGGGCTTCTGTCCCGGCGGAACGCTGGCCGGCTGCGGCTTCTTCGGCGATTCGGTAATCGCGCGCTTCAACAAGGACCACCAGGCGCCGTACGGGGTGCAGACCAGCCTCAGCCTGGAATTCGAGCCGGTGCGCGACTCCACCCTCAGCATCAGCTACCTGCATGAGAGCGGTGTCGACCTGGGCAGCTTCTACAACGTCAATCAGCCCGCGCCCAGCAGTCAGGTGCTGCAATACGACTCCAAGGGAGAGAGCGGAATGAAAGACCTGTTCTTCTGCATCCCGTGCGGGCCGGGCACCCCAGGCGTCGCCACGCCCTTCCACCAGCCGCTGCCGTTCGCCGTGTACTTCGAGGCGAATTCGCTGTGGCATTCCAGCTTCGACGGCCTGCTGGCCAACTTCAACAAGCGCATGACGCACCACATCGGCGCCGGCATCAGCTATACGTGGTCGAAGACGCTGGACAACGGGCCCAATCCCAGCTTCGTTCTGATTCCGCAGGACAACACCCAGTTCGGGCAGGAGCGAGCGGTCTCCTCCGACTACGCCGGGCAGCGCTTTGTCGCCAACATGACAGTCTCCACTCCGGACAGGAACACCCTGGTGCGCGGATGGCAGCTGGGCACGATCCTGACGCTGGAATCGCCTCACTACTTCACCAAGTTCGCCGGCTTCGACGCCAACGGAGACGTGTTCGGCAATAACGACCGCGTCGGCATCGAACCGCGCAACACCTTCAAGGGCGACAACTTCAAGACGCTCGACCTGCGCATCTCGCGGACCTTCAAGGCCACGGAGCGGCTGAATGTGCAGGGCATCGCGGAAGCGTTCAACGTCCTGAACTCCACCAACGTTCGCTTCTACAACACGGTGTACGGCGCGGCCGATTTCTGCCCGCTCGATCCGGCCGCGGCCAATTGCGATCCGGCGCATTCCTACCGCGAAGGATCGCCCAATCCCGCGTACGGCACGCCGCGCGCCGTTTTCAACCCGCGGCAGGTTCAGTTCGCGGTGCGCTTTACCTTCTAAGTCCGGGCCGGCGGCAGCTCCCCGGAGCTGCCGCCACTTTCGCATGGCATCCTCGACCCTCGTTTCCGGCTCCGTCCTTCCGCGAGCTCCCGGCTGGGCGCCAACCAGCGCGCCGCGCGTGCTGATGTTCGGCGGAATCGCCCTGGTGATCGCGGGCATGCTCCTGGGCGACATCTTCGCCGTCTTCGTGCTGCACCAGAATGCAGGCCGGATCGGCGAGCGGCTCTCCTCGGCGGTGACGGCGGTCGCTGCCGGAAACGGAGCCGAAGCCGCCGCGCGCATCCAGGATATCGGCGGCCTGCTGGAGAACCGCGGCACCAAGGTCGATGCCCACGTCCACATCATTGACTTCGGATACCTGGCGCTGCTGCTCGGCATTCTGCAGCCTTGGGTCATGTTCTCCGATCGCGCCAAAGTGCGATTGGCATGGCTGCTGATCACGGGCGCCTGGACGCTGCCCATCGGGGTGTTTCTCATTCATTACGTCGGGCTGGCGTACAGCCCGCTGGCCAGCATCGGATGGGCGAGCATCGTCGCCGACCTTGGCGGTGTGGTGGTCGCTCTGGTCGCCGGTGTCGAACTAGCGGGAGTGATCACGTATTTTCGCCGGGCTCATCCGCCGGGCGACAATCCGTTCCTGACCGCGCGCGGCTGGTGCTCGCGGCTGCTGCTCGGCGGAGGTGCGGCGCTGGTGCTGGCGGGATTTCTGTATGGCGCGTGGTACTCAGCCTTCGATCTGTACCGTATCGAGCAGCGTGAGGGCGCGGTGCTGTCGCAGGTGCTCAACACCGCCAATGCCGGGCCTGTAGCGACGCAAAGGGCGCTGGCAAGTTATGGCGATTTGCAGGCCGAGAAGGCGGTCAAGATCGCCGCGCATGCGCACATCATCGAGTTCGGCTTCCTCGCGATGGTCCTCGCCCTGGTACAGCCGCTGGTGTTCCTGGCAGAAAAATGGCGGCGGCGCTGGGCGGTGGTCCTGCTGGCGGGCTCGGTCCTGCTGCCTGTCTCCGTCTTGCTCGAAGTGCAGTTCGGAATGCTGGCGGGTGGCTTGGCTGACTTCGGCGGCCTGCTGGTCATCGTCGCCTTGACGGCCGTGGCCATCGGCATGCTGCGCCACGACGGCGCCTACCACGCCGCCGGGAGTGACGCATGAAGCGCGCACGCCTGCAGTTGATCGCCGGCGGCCTGGCGCTGGCGTTGTGGGGCATGGGCTACGGCCTGTGGTACGCGGTCGCGGCTGAGCACCAGGCTCTTGACGCCATGGGCGGCGATCTCGCTTCCGCCTTTTCGCGCGCTGCCGCCCGCGATTCCTCCGGCGCGGCGTCTTCCTTGCGTGCCTACGGCAGTGCGGCATTCGCCTACACCCGCCAGGTTGACGTGCACTCGCATTGGATCGGGCTGGCGCTGCTGCTGATGTTCCTCGGGCTCATCTTCGACAACGTCCAACTCGGCGAGCGCTTGCGCGCCTGGACAGCTTCCGCATTGTTGGCCGGCGCCTTCGTCTTTCCGGCCGGCGTGCTGTTGCAGACGATGCTCTCCGGACCGCTGCCCTCGGCGCTCGCCATCGCCGGCGCGGCCCTGGTCACTGCTGCCTTGAGTTTGGTGGTGTTCGGTCTGCTGCGATCGAGGGCGGCCTAGACCTCCCGCTGCGGTCGGCCGGTCCGTCAGCGGCTCAATTTGCGCAGAAGCCCGGCTGTATTTTGCCCGTCCGGTGATACCATTTGTTTCCCCCCGGCCCCACAATCCATGGGAGGTCCCGGTGGCAAAGCTATTTCTCAGCTTCGAAAACAAGAGCCTGAAAGCCTTTCCTCTCACCCTGGGCGCGGTGAGGATCGGACGCCTGCCCGACAACGAGATCCAGATCGACAATCCCGCGGTCTCGGGGCATCACGCGGTCATTTACTGGGAGGCGGACCAGTTCATCCTGGAAGACAAAGGCAGCTTCAACGGCACCTACATCGGCGACCGCCGCATCGTCAGGAAGGTGCTGTCCGACAATGACAACATTCTCATCGGCAAGCACACTCTGACCTTCAAGGCGGAGCCGGGGAAGCTTCTGGCACCGTCGTTGCAGGGCTCCAAGCCCGTAGTACCCAGCCTGGACTCGACGGCCATGCTGGACACCAAGAAGGCGCGCGAACTGATGTCGAGGGCCGCAGCGAAAGGGGCCGCAGCCGCTCCCGCCTTATCGCCGCAGGAAGACGCGGGACCTCCCACCGCGGCGGCCATGCCCGTGGGAGTGCTGTCCGTCATGTCGGGCAATACCGAGGAGAGCTCGTACGTGCTGGCCAGCAAGCTGACGGTCATCGGCAAATCGAAGATGGCATCCATCCGCCTGAAGGGCTGGTTCGCTCCCAGCGTTGCCGGAACCATCAGCCGTCGCGAAGACAAGTACTTCATCGCTCCCGGCGGACCGGGAAACAAGGTGACGGTGAACGGCCTGCCGATCTCCGGGCAGTGCGAACTCGGCCCCGGCGACCTGATCACCGTGGGCAAGGTGAGGATGAGCTTTAGCTTCAACCAGCGCGCGCGGAGAGGCTCGTAGGAGGGGCTCGGCTGGCGTTCCAGGCCGCCGCCAAGTATTTGCATGCCGCCGGCAGACGACATTCTGGCCATCAACCTGGCCAACACCGAACTCCGCGAGGGATACAACCGCGGTGATAGCGACCGCGTGCTATCCGTGTTTGCGCCGGGCTTTACCGATTTTTCCGCGGGCGAGCCGAGTTTTTACGGGTCGGAGGCGCGGGCGGTCCGGAAGCAGCGGCTGACGAAGCTATTTCGCTCCTATCAGGCCAAGCTCGCAATCACGATCATCGACATCATGGTTCGCGGCGAGACGGCCATCGATTATGGCTGGCGCGAGCTGACGTTGACGCCGAAAGCGGGCGGCGAGCCGAAGACGTCGCGAACTCGCTACATCAACGTGTGGAACAAGTCGGCGGGAGGCCAGTGGCAGATTCGC
>DASUBK010000419.1:0-11599 GCA_035763305.1 Terriglobales bacterium
TCAATGAAACGAATGCGCTGCAGCTCGGCCATAGAAACGAACATTGTACGGGAGATTTCAGAACAGCGATTTCAGATTGAAGGGTTCAGATTGAAGACTTCAGCTTGAAGACTTCCGATTGAAGTTCAGTTGTTGGAGCGCACGCGCCCTCGCGGGCGCCATTCTCATTCGACAATCGCCATTCGACATTGACCAGGTAGGCCCCGGCGCCCTCGCCGGGGCGGCCGCTTGCGTTGTCCGCAATCACCTGGCCGCGGGCCGCCCTCGCCCGTGGCGGCTCAGTCTTCAATCTGAAATCTTCAATCTTCAATCCCCAGGTTGTACGTCCCTCGGCGTCTGTGGTATTACTTCGCGCTTCCCTGGAGGGGTGATGAATCGTAGAACGACGCTCTTATTGTCTCTGGCCGCCGTCGTGCTCTGCGGCGCCGCATTCGCGCAGGCCAACCCGGAAAAAGCCGGTCCCTTTAATTCCCTGGTAATCCAGAACGTGACCGTGATTGACGGCTCCGGCGGCCCCGCCTACGGCCCGGTCGACATCTACGTCAAGGGCAACACCATCGACAAGATCGTAACCACCGACGCCATCTCCCGCAGCCGCGGCATCGGCCCACAAATGGGCACGGCGCCCGGCGACGCCGCCGCCAGGCCCGACCACGTCATCGACGGCAAGGGCATGTACGTGATCCCCGGCATCATCGACGCCCACGTACACGTCAATTACGGCAAGGACGTCCCCGCCGAGTACATCTACAAGCTCTTCCTCGGCCAGGGCATCACCACCATTCGCACCTTCAATATCGGCAGCCTGGACGTGAAGGGCATGCTGGCGGAAAAGGCGCGCAGCGCCGCCAACCAGATCATCGCCCCGCGCATTTACGTCTATCCGTTCTGGCGCGGCGGCGACGACATGCGCTTCTTCACCCCCGACGGCGCCCGCCAGGTAGTGGACGAGTGGCATGGCATGGGCGTGGACGGCATCAAGATCGTCGGCAAGCCCGGCTTGTGGCCCGACGTGTTTAAAGCCATCGGCGACGAGGCCAAGAAGGACGGCATGGGCGTGGCCGTTCACATCGGCCAGGACGGCGTTTACCCGATGAACGCAGTCCAGATCGCCGAAAACGGCGCCACCACCATCGAGCACCACTACGGCTACCCCGAGTCTTCCTACACCGATCAGACCATCCAGGACCTGCCGCCCGACTACAACTACTCCAGCGAGCCCGACCGCTTCCTCGAAACCGGCCGCTCCTGGCTGCAGGCCGATCTCGGCAAGCTGCACACCGAAGTCATCTCGCGCCTGCTGGCCATGAAGGACAAGAACGGCTTCATCATGGATCCGACCTTCTCCATCTACGAAGCCAACCGCGACCTCACCCGCGCCGAGAACCTGCCCTGGTTCAAGGATTACGGGCTGCCGGCGGTGATGGACACCTTTTATCCCAACCCGGCGCACCACGCCTCGTACTTCTATGAGTGGACCTCCGACAAGGAAGCCGACTGGGCGCGCGCCTATCGCCGCTGGATGGACTTCGTCAACGACTACAAGAACCAGGGCGGCATCGTGTCGGTGGGATCGGATTCCGGCTTCATCTTCTCCATCTGGGGCTTCGGCACCATTCGCGAGATGGAGATGATGGAGGAGGCGGGCTTCTCGCCGCTGGAGACCATCCACGCCGCCACCGAAAACGGCGCCAAGGTGGTCAAGAATCCCAAGCTCGGCCTGCTGCGTCCCGGCTACCTCGCCGACATGGTAGTGATCTCGGAGAACCCGCTCGCCGACCTGAAGGTGCTCTACGGCAACGGTGTCACCCGCGTCAGCCTCGACCGCAAGGCCACCCACGAGCAGTGCGTGAAATACACCATCAAGGACGGCATCGTCTACGACTCGCAGCAACTGCTCACCGACGTGCGCAACATGGTCGCCAAGGCCAGGCAGTCCGCGCCCGCGACCCGCGCCGGACAGTAACCAGCTCCGGTAGGCCCCGGCGCCCTCGCCGGGGCAGCCCTTCGGAAAACCCAAACTGTTGCTGCCGCAGGCGCCCCCGCCTGCGGCTTTGTTGCTCATTGGCGGGAACGTACGTCGTTGCAGGCTGCTCCCCGCCCGAGTTCCCGTCCGGCAGCCCCGGATTTTGCCTCTTCTCCGGCCAACAAACGCTCCCGCCCGGCCGTCCCATAGTCAGCTTTCACAAAGTTCCCCCGGGAGCACACCATGAAGACTCTGAGACTCTCAGGGTTGTTTCTTGGACTCACGCTCGCGCTGGCTGCTTCCGCACAGCAGCCCGCGGCTGCGGGAGGCCAGATCGGCCCGGCCCAGCCATCACCCACTCTCGCCGCCACGCGCGCCGCCAACTCTCCCGACGTCAACTCCGGGCAGCAACAGGTCGCATCACTGCTGCGCCAGCTCGACCAGGCAGCGCTCTCCAACAACACCGCCTTCTTCGACCAGGTGCTGGCCGACGACTACCAGGCCGTCAACCCGCAGGGCAAGAAAGAAGACCGCAGTTACGTGCTGCAGCGCGAGAAGGACATGAAGTACGAGTCCATCAACATCGTCCAGGGGCCGTACTTCCAGCCGCAGGGCGACCGCGTGATCGAGAGCAACGTGGCTCAGGTGAAGGGCACCTACAAGGGCGACCGCTTCGACGGCACCTACCAGTCCACGCGGGTGTGGGAGCTGCGCGATGGGCAGTGGAAGATCGTGTCCCTCCAGGTCAACCAGGTGCACTGAGGCGGAAGGGGGCTCGGGGCTGGGGACTAGGGACTACGGAATCGTGAAGAACACGATTGGCCAGCCTCCAGTCTTCAGCCTCTCTTGTTGCGCGTCCACGCAGCCGCATTCTCCCCGGCGGCGTCGTGCAGGCGTGCGTGGAATTCGGGTCGGCACCCGGGTGCGGAAAAATCGGCATTCGACAATCGACATTCGGCAATTCTCGCGTGCTACCATTTTCCCGTTCCCTTGTCCCCTTCCTTCAAAATCGGCGACGTGACCGTCGGCGGTGGCGACCTCTTCCTCATCGCCGGCCCCTGCGTCATCGAGGGCGAAGAGCACGCGCTCAAAATGGCCGAGTGCATCGCCGGCGTCGCCCGCGCCATGCGCCTGCCCTACATCTTCAAGGCTTCCTACGACAAGGCCAACCGCACCTCGGTGAGCAGCTTTCGCGGCCCCGGCATCGAAGAGGGTTCGCGCATTCTGAAATCGGTCGCCAAGACCGTGCGGATCCCCGTGCTCACCGACATCCACGAACCGGCGCAGGTGGATGAGATCGCCGAATCCGTCGACGTGCTGCAGATTCCGGCCTTCCTCTGCCGGCAGACCGACTTGCTGATCGCCGCCGGGCGCAGCGGGAAGGCGGTCAACATCAAGAAGGGCCAGTTCGTCTCCCCGTGGGACATGCGTCACGCGGTGGACAAGGTCAAGAGCACCGGCAACGAGCGCGTCTTCCTCACCGAGCGCGGCTCGTCCTTCGGCTACAACAATCTCGTCGTGGACATGCGCTCCCTGCCGGTGATGCGGCAGTACGCGCCGGTGGTCTTCGACGCCACCCACTCGGTTCAGTTGCCCTCGGCGTCGTCCAATGGCGAAGCGGTCAGCGGCGGCCAGCCGGAGTTCATTCCGATCCTCTCGCGCGCTGCCGTCGCCGCAGGCGTGGATGGCGTCTTCCTCGAAGTGCACGACAATCCCGCCGCCGCCAAGTCCGACGGCGCCAACGCCCTCGATCTGCGCTGGCTCCGCCCCGTGCTGCAGGAATTGCTGGCGGTGCAGAAGGCCGTGGCGGCGGGATCGAAACCGGTCTAGCTTGTGTCGTTGTACCCCGGCCGCCCTCGGCCGGGTTCCCGCAGTTCCCAATGTTGGTAGGCCCCGGCGCCCCGCCGGGGCGGTCGCGTGGGAAGCCCGAATCCCAGCCGCCGCGGGCGCCCCGCCCGCGGCAAGATGCTTCCCTTCTGCTAACATCTGCTGTTCCCATGCGCAAAACCGGCGAAAACGTCGTCCGCATCGAGGCCGAAGCGCTGCGGGCGCTCGCCGACCGCCTCGCCGGCCCTATGGCTACCGCCTTTGAGCGCGCGGTGGACTGCCTCATCGACTGCGGCGGCCGCGTCGTGGTCACCGGCATGGGCAAGAGCGGCCTGATCGCGCGCAAGATCGCCGCGACCCTCAGTTCCACCGGCACTCCCTCGCTATTCCTGCATCCGGCGGAAGCGGTGCACGGCGATCTCGGGATGGTGGTCTCCGGCGACGTGGTGGTCGCTCTCTCTTCCAGCGGTGAAACCCAGGAAATTCTCACCCTGCTGGCCATGATCAAGCGCCTGCAAGTGAAGCTGATCGCCCTGACCGGCGAGCCGCGCTCCACCTTGGCGCAGGCCGCTGACATCGTGCTCGATTGCTCCGTAGCGCGCGAGGCTTGTTCGCTGGGACTGGCGCCCACCGCTTCGACCACCACGCTGCTGGCCTTGGGCGATGCGCTCGCCGTCGCCCTGGCCGAGAAGCGCGGCTTCAAGGAAGAGCACTTCGCCGATCTTCATCCCGGCGGCAAGCTGGGCAAAAAACTGGCCCGCGTCTCCGCGCTGATGCACAGCGGCGACGCCCTGCCAAGCGTCTCCAGCGCCACGCCCATGAAGGACGTCATCTACGAAATGTCGCGCAAAAAGCTGGGCGTGACCACGGTGGTCGAAGGCGGGCGCCTGGTCGGCATCATCAGCGACGGCGACCTCCGCCGCCTGCTGGAGCGCCGCGGCAAGGACGTCCTCGACCTCACCGCCGGCGACTGCATGACCCGCAATCCCTGGACGATTTCCCCCGACGAATTCGCCATCGCCGCCCTCAACGTCATGGAGCAGCGCAAGATCACCTCCCTGGCGGTGGTGGACGGCGACGGCACGCTGCAAGGCATCATCCACCTGCACGATCTGTGGGGAACGGAGATGGTGTGAATGTCGAATACCGAATGTCGAATGTCGAATGAAAAAACTGAATCGGCATTCGGCATTCGGCAATCGGCATTGGTATGTATCACCACGACCCCAAAACCGCGCTGGAAGAACTCAGCGAAGAAGCCGTCCTGCCCAACCCGGTGCACGTGCGCGACATGATGCTGCGCGCCCACCTCTCCCCCGACCACTCCCTGGAGTTAAACCGCTTGTTCGTCGCTTACCAGAAGGATTTTGGGGAGCTGCAGAAGTTGGGCAAGCAGTTGTTGCAGGAACTCACAAAGCTCTCCACCTAGCTCCTGTCAGTACCGGCCTTCAGGTGGAAGCACCGGCCTTCAGGCCGGTGACAGCGGAGACATTCAAGCGTGTCATCCCGAGCGCGGCGAGGGATCTGTTGTGATGACCCACGGCACTCGCGGCCCTCACCATACGCCCCCGTCGCGCTACAGATCTTTACCCCGACGGAAAAGTCTTCCTACCCGACGGCGGCCACATTATTGACCTCGCGCCGCACCGCGGTCGCTACCAGCGCCGCCTCGTCGAGAAATTTCCCCAGGTCCCCGGGCCGGATCATCCGGTCGGCCCGGAAGACCAGCAGCCAGCCGGCGCCCGCTTCGCTCGCCCAGTGCCGCTCGCCCTGGGGCACGCAATAGAAGCTGCGCAGCGTGTCGTTGAACAGATGGCGCAACGCGCCTTCATCGCGCCCGATCAGCAAATACTCGCGGGAAAAATTCGCGTCGCCCTCGAAATTCACCACCGCGAAACCCAGGCGCGAAAATACCGGCGCCATCACCGCCGGGTTCACCGCGTGCCGCAACCGGATCAGTTCGAAGTCCGGCGCCGCCAGACGAAACGCGGCCACCGATTCCCTCCCTCCGTTGCGCGCCAGGTGCTCGAAGAAAATCACTTCTTCACCGTTCACGTTTCCCCGGGCCACGAAGTGGCAGCGATGCCCGCGGCGGCGCGTGAAGCGCAGGATCTGCTCCATCTCGGCTTCGCCGAACGGCTGGCCGCACGCTTCAAACGACATCCCGCGCGCCGCGGCCGCCCGCTGCAACTCCTTCGCCCGCCGCCCGCGCAGAGAAAGGCGGACGACCATGACCACCAGCGCCACCACGGTCGCCGCTGCGAGAATGATGCCAGGACTCATTCGGTGCCGCGGAGTGTACACCCGCGCGCCCCGCCAGCAAGCATCTTTACAAGGATTTACGCATCCGCATGGTTACTCTTTAGTACCGCGACGGGAGCGCTGGCCGGCGCGCTTGCGGCCGAACTGGTGCTGGTGTTCGCGAATGACGACGCGCTGCCCGGCGAAGGCGACGCCCTCGGCGCGCAGCCGCATGCGCTGCTCGAAGCCCGCTTCGCCGCGCAGCAGGATGTTCCCGCCGGCGCCGATCACGCGGTGCCACGGCACCCCGCTGGAGCCGTGCAGCGCCCACGATACCTGGCGCGCCGCCCCGGGAAAGCCCGCTTCGTACGCGATCTGCCCGTAGGTGGCCACCTTGCCGTGCGGGATCTTGCGCACCACGGCCAGCATGCGGCGGAACATCTGCCCGTCGCCCCGCGGCGCCTCGGAACTGCGCTGCGCGCGAATGGCGGCGATGGCGGATCGCTTCATCGCCGATCATTCTACCGATACAATCAGCTCAGATGACACGCCGGAAGAAACTGCTGGTTGCAGTGCTGCTGCCGCTCGTCCTGGCGCTGCACGCCTGGCTCCTCTGGCTGGGCGGCGCCTGGCGGATCTTCGCCCTCGTCGAAGCCGGCCTGGGCATCATGCTGGCGCTGGTCATGCGCGACTTGAAGAAGATGGAACAGGAATGATCGTTCGCGGCGAGGAACCGCAAGATGTTGACGGCGTTCGCGCCGTCCACCTCGCATCCTTCCCCACCTCCGCCGAGGCTGACCTGGTGCAGCAACTCGATGCCGACGGCGACGTGGTGTTCTCGCTCGTCGCGGTTCACGACGAGCGAATCGTCGGCCACGCCCTGTTTTCCCGCATGCGCACACCTCCGCAAAGCCTCGGGCTCGCTCCCGTGGCCGTGTTGCCTGACTTCCGCCGGCGCGGGATTGCCGAAGCTCTCATTCGCGAAGGGCTGCGCCAGGCACAGGCGCAGGATTGGCAAGCCGTCTTCGTTCTGGGCGGAGAGTATTACCGCCGTTTCGGATTCGATCCCGCCCTCGCCGCCGGATTCGCCTCGGTGTATGCCGGACCGCACCTGATGGCGCTCGCTCTCCACCCCGGCATGCCGCGCCATGGAAGCCTGGAATATGCGCGCGCCTTCGAAGCTCTGTCCTGAGCGCGGCAGCGGCCGTTCGCTGCAGCGGCTCGCGCTACAATAAAAGATTCCCTGGAACCGCTGGATCACAGCCGAGGGCGGCTGTGCCACATTGGAGCATGAGGCCTGCATGAATCATCGTCTGCATCGCTGGTCGGAGCTGTTCATTCCCACCCTGCGCGAGGCGCCCGCCGACGCCGAGGTCGCCAGCCACAAGTTCCTGCTGCGCGCCGGCTACGTCCGCCAGCTCTCCGCCGGCCTCTACAACTACCTCTTCCTCGGCTACCGCTCCATGCTCAAGATCACGCAGGTGGTGCGCGAGGAAATGGACCGCATCGCCCAGGAGTTTTACCTCCCCGCGCTGCACCCGGCCGAAGTCTGGCAGGAGAGCGGCCGCTGGACGGTCATGGGCGACAACATGTTCCGCCTCAAGGACCGCAAGGGCGCCGACCTCTGTCTCGGCATGACCGAAGAAGAGGTCATGACCACCATCGCCCGCGGCGAGCTGCGCAGCTACAAGCAGCTTCCCCAGATCTGGTACCAGATCCAGTCCAAGTTCCGCGATGAGCCTCGTCCCAAGGCCGGCCTGCTGCGCGTCCGCCAGTTCACCATGAAGGACGCCTACTCCTTCGACATCGACGCCGCCGGCCTCGACGTCAGCTACAAAAAGCACTACGAAACCTACTGCCGCATCTTCGATCGCTGCGGCCTCAAGTATGTCGTCGTCGAAGCCCACTCCGGCGCCATGGGCGGCTCGCAGTCGCACGAATTCATGGTCTACACCGACGCCGGCGAGGACTTCGTCGTCTCCTGCCCCCAGTGCAAGTACGCCGCCAACCTGGAGAAGGCCGCCTCGCGCCTCGATCAGGTGGACGACTACGCCCCCGTCGGCGACGGCAAGCCCGCCCCGGTGCACACTCCAGGCCTGAAGACAGTGGAAGACGTCGCCAAGTTCCTGGGCGTGTCCCCGAAGAACAAGATGAAGACCATGGCCTATATGGCGAAGGAGATCTCCGGCGAAGGCAAGCAGCGTACCGAGCGTGAGATCCCGGTCGTCATCTTCGTGCGCGGCGACCACCAGCTCAACGAGGCGAAGGCGTCATCGGCCATCGGCACCGCCGATTTCCGCCCCATGCACCCGGAGGAGATTCAGGAAGTCTTTAATTCTCCCGCCGGATTCCTCGGCCCGGTGGGCTCGGAGAAGTTCCAGTACCGCGGCATCCAGGCCAAGGTTTTCGTGGACCGCGCTCTGCTCGGGCGCAAGAACCTGATCGCCGGCGCCAATAAAGAGGACTACCACCTGCGCAATGTCACCCCCGGCCGCGACTTCCAGGTGGCGGAGCACCAGTGGGCCGACCTGCGCATGGTCAGCGAAGGCGAGGGCTGCCCCAACTGCGGCTCCCCGCTCAAGGTGGCCAAGGCGGTGGAGATCGGCCACATCTTCAAGCTGGGCTACAAGTACTCCCAATCCATGGGCCTGCGCGTCCTCGACAAGGACGGCAAGGAAGTCGCGCCCATCATGGGCAGTTACGGCATCGGCATCGAGCGCATCCTTACCGCCGTCATCGAGGAGAACCACGACGACCAGGGCTTCTGGCTCCCGCCCAACATCGCCCCCTTCGCCGTGGTGGTCACTCCCACCAACGCCGCCGACAAATTGCTGCTGGACACCTCGGTCAAGATCGCAACTGAACTGGAGCAGGCCGGCTTCGACGTCCTGCTGGACGACCGCGACGAGCGCCCGGGAGTCAAATTCAAGGATGCCGACCTGGTGGGAATCCCCTTCCGCATCACGGTTGGCAAGAAGGTACCTGAGGGAAAAGTTGAGGTGTTTCGCCGCTCGACACGTGAAACTCAGGATGCTAGTATCGCGGAAATTACCAGCATCATGATGCGCTTGCTCCGGCCGCAATAGGTCCGGAAAAGGGTATTGGCAATGAAGACTTTGCGGGCCTTGGTTGGCGTCGCCGTGGTGGTTGCGGTGGTCTTCGTCGGGTTCAAGATCATCCCTCCTTATTTCCACGCCTACCAGTTCGAGGACGTCGTGGCCGAAGAGGCCCGCCTGGGCACCTACAGCACCAAGAGCGAGTCGGACATCCGCGAGATCGTCGCCAAGCGCGCTGCCGACCTTGACCTCCCCATTCAGCCCGACCAGATCGTCGTCCAGCGCGGCAGCAACTCGGTGGATATCACCGTCGACTACAGCGTCCACGTCGACCTGCCGGGCTACCCCTTGGACTTGAAGTTCCACACCGCCTCCAGGAACCGAGGAATGTAGGAGATCGCCGCCGGCTATCCCCTTTCCGCCCTGGATTATCAAAACGTCTTCAGGCGTAGTCGCTGTAACCAGTTGCGGTTCCGCCCTTACTGGAACAATTGCACCCCACATAAGCCAGCGCGCGAAGCGCGCGGCAGAACGTGTAGCCCCCGGCGCAAGCCGGGGCACAACGGCAAGAAAATGGTTGAGCCCGCTTTAGCGGGCGAAAGAAAATCGGCGGATTGGACCGGTTGAGCCTTGATGAGTTCCCTTCTGTAACCGCCACTTCCGCACCCCGTGATTTACAATGGACCCAGCGCTCTGGCCCGTATTGCCCTTTCGTTCTACCGGCAAGTTTGGTATGGGAGTTTCTGCGGATAACGTTTTCATGCGTCCCATCGTCTTACACCCCATCCACCCCGCGCGGGGCTGCCCCGTGGCGAGCCCGGGGTACTAAGGGCCATCTCGAACCAACGTGGCATTAAAGATCAGAATCCCGAAGCGCAAGCCGGCGAGCGCACGCCGCCCGTCCACCTCGCGAAATCACTTCACCTTCTCCGACCCGGCGGTGAAGATCGCCGTCGCCGTCTTCGTGACCGTCGGCATCGTCTTCGCCTCCATCTTCGCGGTGTACTGGGTCAGGTACGACCGCATCGTCGAGCACCGCATCAACGCCGGGCTCTTCAAGCGCTCCTCCCGCATCTACGCCCGGCCCACGGAAGTCTGGGTAGGCCAGAAGCTCAGCGCCGAAGAAATTTCCGCCTCCCTGCGCCGCGCCGGCTACAACCAGAAAGATTCCACCGTCGGCACCTACCGCATGCTGACCGGCGGCATCGAGATCAAGCCCGGCCCGGAGTCGTTCCACAGCAGCGACGGCGCCATCATCCGCATCTCCGACGGCAAGGTGCAGAAGATCGTCGGCACCGGCGGCAGCGAAGGCGCCAACCTCGACGCCTACGAACTGGAGCCCGAGCTGATCACCGCCCTCGGCTCGCAGGAGCGCGCCAAGCGCCAGCTGGTCCGCTACGAAGACATTCCCAAGGTGATGGTCAACGCCGTCCTCGCCATCGAGGACCGCCGCTTCTTCGAGCACAGCGGCATCAACTTCCTCCGCTTCCTCCAGGCGGCCTGGATTGACCTGCGCGAGGGCGGCCAGAAACGCCAGGGCGGCTCCACCATCACCATGCAGGTCTCGCGCAAGTTCTTCCTCACTCCGGAGAAGACCATCAAGCGCAAGCTGGTCGAGATGCTGATCTCGGTCGAGCTGGAGCAGAAGCTCACCAAGCAGCAGATCTTCGAGATGTACGCCAACGAGAGCGACATGGGCCAGCGCGGCTCCTACGCCATCGTCGGTTTTGCCGAGGCCTCCCGCGCCTACTTCAACAAGGAGCTGCAGAGCATCACCCTGCCCGAGGCCGCGCTCCTGGCCGGCATGCTGCAGGCGCCCAGTTACCTCAATCCCTATCGCCACCCCGAGCGCGCCCTGGAGCGCCGCAACCTGGTGCTCGACGCCATGGTCGAGACCGGCGCCATCCGCCGCGACCAGGCCGAAGAAGCCAAGGCCGTGCCCCTCAAGCTGGCGCCGCTGAACGTCGAGGCCAGCGACGCTCCCTACTTCGTCGACCTGGTGAAGGACACCATCACCGGCAAGCTGGGCGATCAGGCCGCCGACGAAGCTCTGCGCATCTACACCACCCTCGATCCCGACCTGCAGCGCGCCGCCGCCGAGGCAGTGCAGATCGGCATCAAGAACGTGGACGAGCAGGTCACCAAAATGCGCACCCGCCGCATACGCGTCGGCAAGGGCAAGGCGGCCAAGACCGAAATAAAGGTCATGCCCGGCCCGCAGGCCCAGGTGGCGCTCGTCGCCATCGATCCCCACACCGGCGAGGTGCTGGCCCTGGTCGGCGGCCGCAATTACGGCTGGAGCCAGCTCAACCACGCCCTGGCGCGCCGCCCGGTGGGATCGGTCTTCAAGCCGTTCGTCTACGCCGCCGCGCTCAACACCGCCTTGGATGGCGATCCGCAAAACGCGCTGACCCCGGCCTCCATGATCGACGATTCGCCCACCACCTTCACCTACGGCGACCAGATCTACGAGCCGCGCAATTACAAGGACGAGTACTTCGGCCTGGTG
>DASUBK010000420.1:0-9917 GCA_035763305.1 Terriglobales bacterium
GTACGCGGAGACGTCGCCCGCCTGGGTTTCGATGACCGGCAGCGCCGTGAGCGAGCCGCCTCCGTTCTTGTCGCTCAATTTGGCGGCGCGCTCCAGGAGGCGCGAGTGCAAGTAGAAGACGTCGCCGGGATACGCCTCGCGTCCCGGGGGTCGGCGCAGCAGCAGCGAAATCTCGCGATACGACGCCGCGTGCTTCGACAAATCGTCGTAAATGCACAGCGCGTGCTTCTTGTTATCGCGGAAGTACTCGCCCATGGCGCACGCCGCGTAGGGGGCGATGTACTGCATAGGCGCGGGCTCGGAGGCCGACGCGGCGACCACGATGGTGTAATCCATGGCGCCGTTGTCTTCCAGGATCTTGACCACCTGCGCGATGGAAGAGCGCTTCTGCCCGATCGCGTTGTAAATGCAAATCAGGTCGCGTCCCTTGCTGTTGATGATGGTGTCGAGCGCGACCGCGGTCTTGCCGGTTTGGCGGTCGCCGATGATCAGTTCGCGCTGGCCGCGGCCGACGGGGATCATCGAGTCAATGGCCTTGAGACCGGTGGCCATGGGCTCGCGCACCGGCTGGCGATCGATGACGCCAGGCGCCAGCCGCTCGACCGCGTAGTACTGCTCGGTGGCGATGGGTCCCTTATCGTCGATCGGCTGGCCTAGCGCGTTCACCACGCGCCCGATCAGCGCCTCGCCCACCGGCACGCTGGCGATACGGCCGGTGCGCTTGACCTCGTCGCCCTCCTTGATTTCGGTGTACTCGCCCAGCAGCACCGCGCCCACCTGGTCTTCTTCCAGGTTCATGGCGATGCCGGCCACGCCGTGCGGGAACGACAGCAGTTCGCCCGCCATCACCTTGTCGAGGCCGTGCACGCGGGCGATGCCGTCGCCCAGCGAGATGACCGTGCCCACTTCGTCCACCGCGATGCGCGATTCGTAATTCTCGATCTGCGACCGCAGTAAGGTTGTGATCTCGTCCGCTTTAATCTGTGCCATAAAGAAGCTTTTAGCTATGAGCTTTGAGCTCTGAGCTTGATGTGCTCTATTCCGAAAACGCCGGGTGCCTCGAACAACAACTTGCCTGAGTGAACCTCTACTTCTCGTTACGCCGGCTCAAAGCTCACAGCTCAGAGCTAAGAGCTTCCTTCATCTTGTGCAACTGGCCGCGCACCGAGCCGTCGTACACCGTGCTGCCCAGCTTCACCACCGCGCCGCCCAGCAGGGCGCGATCCACGCCGTAGCGGGCGCGCACTTTCTTGCCGGTGAGGCGCTCGATCTGCTGCTCCAGGGCGCGCCGCTCGTCGTCGCCGAGGTCGCGCGCGCTGGTGACCTCCGCCTCCTGCAGCCCCATGCGCTGGTTCAACTCGCGCTCGAACAGGCGCGCGATTTCCTTGAGCTGCCCGATGCGGTGGTGGTCGATCAGCACCGCGGCGAAATTGCGCACCGGCTTCGACAGCTCCAGCCGCGCCGCCAGCGCGTCCAGGATGCGATGCTTCTGTTCTCCGGTGACGGCCGGGTTCTCCCACACCCGCCGCAACTCCAGGCTGCTGTCCAGCAGCGACTCCAGCGCGTTGACCTGCTGCAGCATCTCGCCGCCGTTCAGCTTGAGGTCGAACACCACGTCGGCGAAGGCGCGCGCGTAGCGGATGTTGACGGCCGCCATCTACCTGCCTCCCCCGTTCTTGTCCTGCCCCAGTTCGGCGACGAAGGTGTGCACCAGCGCGCGGTCGGTGTTCGCGTCTACCTGGATGCGCTTTTCGGCCAGCGACACGGCCAGTTCGGCGGCAAAGGCTTTCAGCTCGCGGCGCGCCTGCTTGGCGGCGGCCTGGATCTCGTTCTCCGCCGATTCCACGATCTTGTGCCGGTCGGCCTCGGCGGCGGCGCGAATGCGCTCCTCTTCCGCCGCCGCTTCCTGGTCGGCGGTCGCGCGCATGGATGCGATCTCGGCATCCAGCTTCGCCAGGCGGCTTTCCACTTCGCTCAGCCGGCGGGTCGCATCTTCGCTCGACCGCCGCGCCTCGTCCATTCCCTTGCGGATGGTCTCGGTGCGGGAACGGAACATCGCCGGCAGGTTCGACTTCCACGCCCAGGCGATCAGCAGGGCGATGATCAGGAAATCAATCGAGTACAGCACCCAGTATTCGGCGGCGGCGCTGATGCCGAACTTCGAACTCACCCAGCGCACCACCGCGGAGTGTTTGAACTGCGCATTCTCTTCTTCGCCGGCGGCCTCGCGCGAGGCTTCCGCCAACTGCGCGCTGGGACCCTGTTGATTGGCGTCATTCTGCGCCGCGGGAGCGGTCTTGTCGGAGGCGGGCTGCGAAGCCTCCGCCGGAGGGTTCTGCGGCGCGCTCTGCGCACCGGCGCCTGCCGCCAGCGCGACGGCAAGAATCATCGCCAACCAGAAGCGTCGCATCACCGTGCGCCTCCCGGCTGCGCAGCTTGCGCCGGCTTGAGGATGGTGCGAATCACTTCTCCGGCCAAACGCTCGCTCTCCGGCAGCAGCGCGGTCTTGGCGTTGGCCATGTCGCGCTCCAATGCCTGGCGCGCCTCGGCGATGCGCTGCCCGGCAGCCGCACGCGCTTCGTGCACCGCGTCGGAACGAATCTGCAGGGCTTTCTGGCGGCGGGTTTCCTGGGCCTTGAAGATGGCGATCTTGGCCTCGCGCAGGCGCTGCTCGTATTCGGCGGTCTTGGCCTCAGCAGCGGCGACGTCGGCGCGCGCCCGTTCCACCGCGCCCACGGTCAGGGCATGCCGCTCCTCCAGCACCCGCACCAGCGGCGCATGGAGGATGAACCGATATGCCAAGTAGGCGATTACAAAGAGGATGACCGTCGGGATCGATCCGAGCAGTAATTCGCCTAATTGTCGCAAGGTCTCTTGCATGTCTGCTTAACGAGCCTGGGCCAGCGTGTGTGGGACGTAGGAAACAATTGAAAATAGCACCCCGAGAAAGCGGCTGTCAACGCGCTAATCGCTTGATTTCAGGCCCACTTTCGAGGGTTAGGGCGATTCCGGGAGAGACCCCGTCCAGCGGCTCGCAAGAACACTTGACAAGGCGCCGAACAGGGGTAGCATAGACATATCACCTCCGATCCGATTCAGGATCGAATGGGCCGCTGGTCAAGAAAAGTCACCGCTTCTTGATCGTCGGCCCATTTGCTTTGTAGCTATCAGCGTTCAGCTCTCAGCCTTCAGCTTTCAACCGGTCTTCAGATGTTTTCATCCTGAGCGGAGCGAAGGACGCCTTCGTAGCGGACTTTCCGCTTCCAACGGAGCACTGCTCGCTGCAATTTCCTGCCGTTCCCTGTAACTCGGCTGCCAAATCGGCCTCTGAGTGGCATCCTGTCAGTGCGTCGGAGAACGCCCTATGGACTATCTCGAACACATTACGGTGCGGGAGCAGTCGCTGCCGATCCTCGGCAGCGGGTGCGATGGGGCGTGGACTGTCGCATTCCGCTAGTCTCTGGTCGGACCTCCAACCCCATTGCTGAACCTTGAATGCTCCGCCGCCGGCGTGCGCGCGGAATATTCCCACTGTCGTTTTCGCGGATGCCGCGCGTCGTACCGGTAGAGCTGATTTGCCGGCGCGTTGCGGATAGCGGCGGCGCGGCGCGGTGGGCACAATGCAAACCAAGATCGCTGGGCAGCGAAGACGTTCGCCGCCGTCCTCGCGGGAGGAACCTTTCCCGCGCCGGCCGGCTCGCCCAGCTCCGCAGGTCAGTGTTGCAGGCCCGGATTCTTCCTGGAAGGCCCGTCCCTACGGGCTGGGGTTCGACTCCCCGGAATCCGGCGCCTGTTCCCCTGACCCAGCGCATTCCATGGATGAAAGGAGGACGCCAAATCAATTCTCTAGCGCGTCATCCCGAGAGAAGCGAGGGATCTGTTGCAGTCAGCGACCGAAATGGCGGCGTCTACAACGGATCCCTCGCTTCGCTCGGGATGACTTTCATCAACTGACAACCGACAATTGGAAACTGGAAACTGGCAACTACTTCACCACGTACTCCCGCAGCTTGCGCAGCAGGGACTCCGGCGCCTCCGCCTCCAGGTCCACCACGCCGTCGCGGTACTCGCGCCCGTAGATGCGCGCGCCCGCTTCCAGCATCGACAGCGCCTTGCCCTGGCTTTGCGGCACGCGCAGGTGCACGCGGCTGAGCGGGTCGTCCTGCAGCTCGCGGTCAATGCGTTCCAGCAGGGTCGTGATTCCGTAGCCCTGCAGCGCCGACACGTGCACGTGATTGCGGTCGTCGAGCAGGCCATCGCGCTGCTTCGCCGGCAGCAGGTCCACCTTGTTCAGCACGCGAATGCGCGGCTTCTTGTCCGCTTCCAGTTCGCGCAACACACCGTCCACCTCGTTGTCCTGTTCTTCGCGAATGGGGCTGGTGATGTCGGAGACCTGCAAGACCAGCGCCGCGCGCTGCACCTCTTCCAGCGTGGCGCGAAAGGCGTTGACCAGGGTGTGCGGCAGGCTGCGCAGGAATCCCACCGTGTCGGAGAGCAGAACCTTCCGCCGCGACGGCAGCATCACCGCGCGGATGGTGGGATCGAGCGTGGCAAACATCTTCGACGACGCCAGCACCCCCGCCTGCGTCAGCTTGTTGAACAGCGTGCTCTTGCCGGCGTTGGTGTAGCCGACCAGCGCGACGGTAGCCACCGGCACTCCTTCGCGCCGCTGCCGCTGCTGCGAGCGGATGCGCCGCACCTCCTCCAGCTGCTCCTTGATATGCCGGATGCGACGATAGATGCGGCGGCGATCGGTCTCGAGCTGGGTTTCACCGGGGCCGCGGGTGCCGATACCGCCGCCCAGCTGCGACATCTCCTTGCCCCGCCCGGCCAGCCGCGGCAGCAGGTACTCGAGCTGCGCCAACTCTACCTGTAGTTGTCCTTCTCGGGTTCGCGCGTGGCGGGCGAAGATGTCGAGGATCAGCTGCGTGCGGTCAATCACCCGCTGGCTGACTTCTTTTTCCACGTTGCGCTGTTGCGAGGGCGTCAGATCGTGGTCGAAGAGCAGCACGTCCGCATTGACCATGGCGGCCGCGCCCGCGACTTCTTCCAACTTCCCCTTGCCGATGAGCGTGGCGGGATCGGGACGGTCGCGGTGCTGCACCAGTTCGCCGACCACCTCCGCGCCGGCGCTGGTGGCGAGTTCGCGCAGTTCGGAGAGCGACTCCTCGGCCGACACCTGTGGATGCCGCGCCTGCCGGGCCTTTTGCGGAACATTCTGCGCTGCCTCGCGCGCCATGCGTGCCGAAGGCGGCACCGTGCCCGGCTCTTCTTCCGAGGCAGGTTTGCGGGTGCGGAATTCCATTCCCACCAGGAAGGCACGCTCCTGGCGGTCGCGGGCTTCGACTTCCACACTGCGGCGGCCCGGTCGTGGCACTGCGGGGCTTAGCCTTCGGTGCCGGAAGGAGTGGAGACCGGCTCGGAGCCGGCGGTGGACGAGGCAGGCGGATGCGCCGGCGGGCGATGCTCGGAGGTCCGCTCCGGACGCGGCTCGCCGATGTGCGCGCCTTTCGCCATCACCACGGTGGAAATGGCGTGCTTGAAGATCAACTGCTCCTGGTTGTTGGTCTCCAGCACCACGGAGTATTTGTCGAACGAGCGGATACGTCCGGTCAGCTTCACTCCGCTGAGCAGATAGATGGTGATGTTGGTTTTATCTTTGCGTGCGGTATTGAGAAAGGAATCCTGGATGTTCTGTGCCGGCTTTTCCATGCCGATCTCCTTGGAGAACAAACCGCTCACGCCACCTTAGTACGATACGAGCTTGGCCGCCGCTTTTCAACCGCCCGGCCCGCCGCGGCCGGTGATGTAGAATCGCCCGGTCCCGATCAGGAACGCTTTGGAGGACTCGTGCAGCTTGTCAGCCTAGCCGCGCTTTTCCAGGTCCATCTCTCCTTTCCTGCTGACCGCGCCAGCAACTTTCTCATCGTCTACCGCTGGGTGCACTTCCTTGCCGGCATCACCTGGGTCGGCCTGCTCTACTTCTTCAACCTGGTCAACGTGCCTTTGCAAAAGGAACTCGATCCCGCGGTGAAGAACAAGGTCTTCCCCGCGCTGATGGCGCGGGCGATGTGGTGGTTCCGCTGGTCGGCGGTGGTGACGGTGCTGGCGGGCCTGGCCTACTGGGGCAAGATCGTCGCCAGCGATGCCGCCAATGCCCGCGCCTTGGGCGAGGCCGTCAGCTCCGGCACCGCCATCTGGACCTTCTTCGTCTTCTGGACGGTGGCGTTCATCGTGTACATGGGAGCGCTGATGTCGCCGCCCGCCTTCCTGCGCCAGGGGCCGGTGCTGGCGGCGATCACCATCGTCGTCGTGGGCGGAGCGGCGTATGCCTACCTGGCGATGAACTCGAACGGCTGGGAAAGCAATCGCCTGCTGTGCATCGGCGTCGGCGGCGGCATCGGCTGGTTCATGATGTTCAACGTCTGGGGCGTGATCTGGCGGGTGCAGAAGCGCATGATCCAGTGGACCGCCGCGGGCACTCCCATGCCGGAGAAGGCGGCGCTCATGGCGCGTCAGGCATACCTGGCCTCGCGCACCAACTTCTGGCTGTCGTTCCCGATGCTGTTCTTCATGGCCTCGGCCAGCCACTACATCATTTTTGGAAATCCGGGAACGCTGCGGTAGGAGAGTTTCGGATTTCGAGTTTCAAGTTTCACGCAGATCCCGGCCCGTTCTTGAAACTTGAAACTTGTAACTTGAAACCTCTTGCACACGGCATCGCCCTGTTCAACCGCGGCGAGTACTTCGAGGCGCACGAGGCGCTGGAAGACGCCTGGCGTGAAGGCCCCGCGGAGGAAAAGCAGTTCCTGCAGGGGCTGGTGCAGGCCGCGGTGGGAATGCATCACTTTTCCAAGGGAAACATGGTGGGCGCGCGCGGCGTGCTGGCGCGCTCCATCCGCAATCTCGAGCCCTTCGCGCCGCGGCACATGAACGTCAACACCGCCGCGCTGCTCGAATCGCTGCGCCTGTGGCTCAGCAGCACCGATAGTGGCCAGCCTCCGCTAACGCCGCCGGCCATTGAAACTTGTCCGCATTAGACGATGTGTCATCGCGAGCGAAGCGAAGCCGACCCTGAGCGCAGCGAAGGGGAAAGCTGAGCGAAGTCGAGGGACCTTGTGGCTCCGCAGGCGATCACATGGTCCCCTGCGACGTCGCTCAGGGCAGGCCCTCGATTCGCGACGACACAGAGTTGGTGAACAGGAAATCTACCCGGCCAGGCGCACTGTTTCCGCCGCGGCAAAGTGCCCCAGCCAGCGCCGCGCCGCGATTTCATAGTGCTGCGCGGCGGCGATCAATGGATCATGCTCCTGGCTGCCGCGCATGGCGTGCGCCGCCATCCGGCAATACGCCGCGCGAAACACGCTGTAGGCCAGCAGGTATGCCGGCAGGCGGCCGCGAACGTCGTCGCCGCCGGCGCGGCGGAACTCCGCCAGCAACGCCGCCTCCACTTCGTTGTCCATCTGCCACTCGATGATCGCCCCCGCCAGGTCCCAGGCGATGTCCGTCGGCCCGGGAAAGAAGTGATCGTCGCCGTGGGTCGAGGCGTCGATCTTCTTCACTCCATCGCCGCTCCGTACCCATTCATGGGGGAGCATGCGTCCGTCGACGAGCACCGGGTTCGCGCTGCCCAGAGCATCTTCCGGCAACTCGATTTCCGCGCCGAAGAGCGTGCGCACGTTGCAGCGCACCACTTCCTCCAGCGGTTCGCGTTCGCCGCTGCCGGGAAACGCCGTCGCGCGAAAGGCGCAGTACTCGGCAATCCAGCGGATCATCTCCCGCGACAGATCCCGCCGGCTCAGCGGCTCGAACGACAGCACCGGATAGCGCGCGAATCCGGCGTAGTCTTCGGCCGGCGCGACACCAAAACCCGCATCGCCCAGCAACCTGTCGCGCTCTCGCACCTCGGCGCCATAGCGGCCGAGCCCCTGGAACTTGTACAGCCAGCGGCCGTCGGTGGACAGCAGCTTCATGCGCTCCATGTGCGTCCACGATGCTGGTTGCGCGGCCGGATCGCGGAACCATAGCCGCCGCCACTGCCCGGCGCTGACGTCGACCGTATCGGGCGGCAAGCACGTCTTCTCTCCCGCGCAGAGCACGCGAAATCCCGCCCAGCGCGCGGCAGCGTCGCGTGCCACCAGCGCTCGCGGGTCCGGCTGGCGGCTGCACAGGAAGGTGATTGAGGTCCGGGGCACGCCGGCGCTCACCAGCGCCTCGCCCACCGACAAGAATGACGACCCGCTCAGCCCCGGCCCCTCATCGACGACCACGAACTCCGCCCGCCGCGCCCGCTGAGTCGCGATCCAACGCTTCTGCTCGTCCGTGAAGCTGGTCACACGATCATAGGGATCGCCGGCCGGACGCACGCTGATGCGCTCCGCCCAGGTATGCTGCGCGGCCAGTGCCGCCGCCACCACCGCGCTGAGCGTGGTTCCGATGCTGCGAATTCCAATCACCGCCGCGAAGGTGCTCGCAGGCAGCCGCGCCACCACAGCGGCGTAATCCCGAGGATGCAGCGCGTAGTAGGCGAAGCCTTCCGGCGGCGACAGGCGGGCGCGTTCCGGCACCCGCAGGCGCGGAAGGAGGCTGAGCAGGTTGTCGGAGGGATTCTCGTTGCCGTTGTTGACCAGCCGGGCCGCCAGCAGGTCGGTGATGCTGCCGGCCAGCGCCGCGTCGGGCGACGCTGTGTCCGCCAGGGCGCATTCCAGTTCCCCGGCGGAGATCAACGCCGCGGTGACCGCGGATGGGTTTCCCGACTCGAGTCCCAGCAACTCGTCGGCTAAGCGAGCCACCAGCTCGGTGCCGGCGACCGTGCGGCGGCCGTCGCGAAAGACCCAGTAGTTCGGTCCGCCGGCAGACAATTACGCAACTTTCTTGTTCTTCGAACCGCGTTCCGAGCGGGCCACGTCCCCATCCTTGTCGATGAAGTACAGGTAGCGGTTATCGCGCTCGACTGCCTTGGAGACCAGGATATTGGCATCGCCGCCGCCGGACTTCGGCTTCTGGCAGACGTTGCCCTCGCCATCGAGATAGTAGAGATACTTCTTGTAATCGCGCTGCAGGTTCAGTTTCTTGACTTTTTCGGCCATAGGAACTCCCCGCAGGTTGGATTCGCCCTGCGCCTTACTCGATGCCTAGGATTAAGGGCAAACTCTGAGCTGCTGCGGGATTCCCGCAGGATTTCAGATGGCAGATTTCAGAATGCAGATTGGCAGGACAGCAGCCGTCGACGCAGAGGAAGCATTGAATATGGAAAAATGAATATTGAAGAATGGCCGTGATTCGGGCCCAGCAACGGACGCGGCCAATATTCAATATTCATTTTTCAAGATTCCATTTTACGGGGCGAGAAGGACCTCGATAACCATACCAATCTTCAATCTGAAATCTTCAATCTGAAATTCCTACTTCTTCCGCTTGGTTCGCACCGGCGCCCGATCTTCTCCCGGCTCCAGTACCCGCCGCACGATGGGCCCGTTCAACTTGTACTTGTGCGCGATCACGTTTCCCTGGTCATCTTTGACCCGCAAGACGAACGTCGGCAGCACGCCTTCGTTGCCGAAATCCTGCGTCCCGGAAGTCACGGGAAAAACGCCGAAGAGGTTGCGCTCGCGGTAAGCGGTCTCGTAGCGATGGCGTTTGAGGTTCCAGGTGAAAATCCGCACCTGGTTGTAGTCGAAGGGGAGACCGTCCTTGGGCTCGGTCAGCAAAACCAGGTACTGGTTAACCCTGTTGCCGCCATCCTGCACCTGGTTCATCACGCTGTAGCCGACAATCCGTTGCCCCTCCGCGTACTGCGCCACGTCCAGCGGGAGGTCCACATCCAGCATGCGCGCCAGCACCCACCCGACATGTCCCTGGGCGTCGCGGATCAGCGACCAATCCTCCAGCGGAACCTCCGGAGGCTCTTCGTCTTT
>DASUBK010000421.1:0-16283 GCA_035763305.1 Terriglobales bacterium
CCCAGCACGGCGTTGCCGGCGCGATCGGCGGCATAGAGGTAGGCGTCGTTGTTGGCCAGCGCCAGCGCCGTGGGCGTGCTGCCCGCGGCAAACGGCGAACCGCTCACGGCGGTCAGCGCACCGCTGCTGTTGTAGGTGTAAGCGGAAATGGTTCCGGCGCCGGTGTTGGCGACGTACACGGCCTTGGAGCTGGCGGCGATCCCGCTGGGCGACGCGCCGGTCGCGAAGGGCGAGCCGCTCACCTCCGCCAGCACGCCGTTGGAGCGGTCGATGGTGAAGACCGACACGGTGTTCGATCCCTGGTTGGCGACGAAGAGAAACTTGCCGCCAGGATCGATGGCCATGGCCAGCGGGTTGATGCCGACGGGCGCGGGCGGAATGGTGCTGCTGGTGGTGCTGATGCCGATATTGGAGGTGTTGGCGCTCAGCAGGCCGTTGCCGGCCACCGTGTACTGCGACACCGCGCCCGCGCTCACCCCGCCGGCGACATTGGCGACGAAGGCGTACTTCTGCTGCGGGTCGGCGACCACCACCGAGGGATTGGCGCCGGTGCTGGTGGAACCGTTGGCAGTCAGCGCGCCGCTGCCGGAGACGGTGAAGTTCTCCACCGCCGAGGAGCCTTGCCCGGTGACATAGAGCGTCTTCTTGCCGCCGCCTCCGCATCCCGCCAGAAGAAGGAGGCACGCGGCTGCCGGCAGCACCAGCATGCCACACAACTTTCTTTCCACGTACACGCTCCCCAGATTGATTGCGCAATTCGGTGATTGGGGGATTGGACCGTCCCTCGGAGCCCGGTCCAATCCCCCAATCACCAATTCACCCAACTCATTGTGCGGGAAGAGCGTGGCAAAAGTACAGCAGGCTCGGGAGCGACGCCGCAGGGAGCTGCCCTGGGCGCCGAGCCTTGAGCCGGCTGCGAGCTCAAAGCTCAGAGCTCAGAGCGTTCTAGTTGAAGCGCAGGTCGCGGTAGTGCTTGTCCTCGCGGGCGCGGCGCTGGCGAATCACGATGCCGACGCTGGCCGCTACCACGAAGGCGACGGTGGGAAGGAGAAGAGTATGAACGAACGATGCGAACATTCAGCTACCTCGAGGCCCAGAGCCTGCCCTGAGCGGAGTCGTAAAGAATAGGAGCAAGCAGCCGCGTCAGGCCCGCCGCGCAACGGGGGAACTCGGGCGGGAAACTTTCGCCGGCTGTCTCTACAGATGAGAGCAGCCGGCGTCCGCGATGCCTCTCCACTAAATATCTTATCACGACATAATATCGCGGAGGCCGCCCGCCGCCGGACCCTCCCTTCGCAGCTCCGATCGCGCCTTTACCGAATTGGAACGAACGCCAACTTTCGCCGTAGCGGCGGGTCGTTTTCAGATTGGGAAGAGAAAATTACGGGAAGAGCGGATTCGTCACCGACAGCGCCTTCGCCGGGAAGGACAATGCCGAATCGAGAGATCAGGCCCGCACTCAACGGCAGGTAGTCCGCCAAGGCGCCGGCTCTCCGGCCCCAGTCTCCGGCACCCGGCACTTCGCTCCATCTGGCCCCCCGAATTGAAAGCTTCCTAGCTCCTGCGGAGGAAATCATGCGCAGAGTCTTCGTCGTGGTCGTGCTCCTGCTTGCCGCCGGCATGGTGGTTGGCGCGCGCGCATCCCAGCACAAACCGGCGCAGCAGTACCAGGCGCCTTCGCTCAAGGCGCTGCGGCAGACCCCGCGCGCCCAGCGCGGCCAACTGCTTGCGGCCCGCCAACGCGGATTGCGCTCCCAAGCCCAGCAGCGCTCCACCGCCGTGCGCTCCACGATGAAGACCGGCAGCAACCCGCCTGGCAATGGGGTGGAGCTGGTCGCGGCCACGAGTTTGTGGCCGAACGCCGCGCTGCCCAAAGACGTGGCGGCCGGCGACTTTAACGGCGACGGCATTGCTGACCTGGTGTTCAACGGCCAGGACCAGGACAACGGGTATGCGGACAAGCTGTGGGTGATGCTCGGCAAAGGCGGCGGAGCCTTCGACGCGGCCACGGCTCTGGCCTATCCTGTCCCCTGGATTGCCGGCATGTTCGCCGCCGACATGAACGGCGACACCAGTGACGACCTCATCCTTGTGGACGGCAACGCCTACGCTGTGGTGCACGTGTACCTCAGCGACGGCCATGGCGGCTTTGCCCCCAACGTCGCTACCAACGCCTTTCCCGCCGGCGTGGACACCTGCAACAGCACCGAGGGTTGCGAGGCGGTCGCCATCCTGGACCGCAATGGCGACGGCAAGAACGACATCGTGATCGTCCGCGGGAATCAGTTCTCGGAACTGCTCAATGCCGGAGAGGGGACCTTCGGGGCCGCGACCGTCAGCGCGCTGCCGCTGTCGTCTCCACGGATCGTCGCCCTGGGCGACCTGAACGGCGACGGGCGTCTCGATGTGGTGGGCGAGGCGAACAACGAATTCACCTACGAGAACAAAATGCAGGTCGTGCTCGGCAACGCGACCGGCTTCGAAGCCACCGGCCATGAGTATCCCAAGCCGATGGCCGCTTGGGAGAGTGCCCGGTACAGCGTGGCCGACGTCAACGGCGACGGCAAAATGGACGTGGTCAGCCTCGACAGCGATGCCCTGGGAGTATCGGTCTTCTACCAGAACTCCGATGGCACCTTCACCTGCAAAGGTCCGTACTTCGCGGGCGATTGGCCGAGTACGATGAACGTCGGCGATGTGAATGGCGACGGGAAAGCGGAGGTGGTGGTCCTGGATTACGAGTTCGGCGTTGCCGTGGTGCTGGGCGGCGGAGAACCCTTGACCATCCAGGGAGCTTACGGCATCGGCGGCTGGCCGCAAAATCCTCCCCTCATTGCCGATCTGACCGGGGACGGCAAGCTCGACATCGCGGCCGGCAATGCCACCTGGGATGTATCGTTCCTGCGCAATGTGGGCGACGGCACCTTCGCCGCGGCCCGCTTCTTCTTCCCCACGCCTTCCGGCGCCTGGTTCGACGAGGAGAACGTGCAGATGGTCTGGTCGGTAGCCGCCGGCGATCTGAACGGCGACGGCTATAAGGACGTCGTTGCGGGCATCGATGGCGACAGCAACAACGGCATCGCGGTGTACCTCGCCAATGCGGACGGCACGCTGCAACCGGGAATCAACATCGGCTCCGGCGGCGAGATGTACAACGTGGTCCTGGCCGATCTGGACCGTGACGGCAGTCTCGACATCGTCGCCGCCAACCAGAACGACCACACGGTGGGTGTGTTTTTCGGTGATGGCCAGGGGAGTTTCCACGAGCCGGTGGTCTACGTCTCGGCGGCGGCGCATGACAACGACGATCCCTGGGGCCTGGTAGCCGCCGATTTCAATACTGACGGCGCCATCGACATCGCGGTGCGCAACTACGACGTGGTGGCCGTTCTGGTGAACGACGGCAGCGGCCGCCTGCTCGATCCCAGGAATTACGACCTGCGGGATTCTCGTTGGGATGGCAGGGTACGAGCCGCCGATGTCAACAACGACGGCAAGTTGGACCTGGTTTCCCAGGGCTATTACGAAATCGAAATCCTGCTCGGCAAGGGAGACGGCACCTTTAACCCCGCCCAGACCGTTGCCTGGTCCGCCTACGAGGACTACTACTTCGCCGACTACTGGGATTGGTCTTTCTCCGGCGACCTCGCCATCGCCGATCTCAACAAAGACGGCAAGATGGACCTGCTGGCGACCACCACCGACGTGTATTGCTACTACTGCTACACCCACAACGGATCGGCCGACACCAGCGGTCGCAGCGGCGTCCTGGTATCGCTGGGGAATGGAGATGGCACTTTTGCCCAACCCGTTCTCCACTCCACCACGATGCACGACGAGTTGCGGTGGACGACATGGTCCAACGCCATCGCTGTGGCCGACATGAACGGCGACGGCAACCTCGACGTGGTCGTGCCCAACGACACCTACGGCAACATCGCCCTGCTTTTCGGCGACGGCACCGGCAACTTCTATGATCCGCAGGAGTACCTGTCCTCGCTCTTCGTCAACGGCCTGGTGGTGACCGACATGAACGGCGACAATGCCCCCGATGTGCTGGTCGCCGGCTTTACCGACTGGCACTACGTCGGCGCGGTGGGGATCATGGAGAACAGCGGCGGCGCCGCGCTCACCATCGAGTCCTCGGAGAACCCGGCGCGGACAGGCGCGCTCGTCGCGCTGAGCTTGAGCGTGAAGCCCAGCGCGCGCGGCGTGAGCGGTGTTCCCACCGGCTCGGTCTCGGTCTATGACGGCACTGCCAAGATTGCCGAAGGCACGTTGGAGAACGGGGCGGCGGGCTTCCTCCTGACTGACCCGCTTACTGCCGGCGTGCACCAAATCACCGCCTCCTACGCGGGCGATGCCAACTTCCTGCCGACCTCGGCGATGTTGGTGCAATTCGCTAACGGCCCCAACGACTACGACCTGACCGCCGACAAGACCAGCGCCACCATCAAGGCCGGCCAGTCGGCGATGTTCACCCTCACCATTACGCCGAAGAATGGTTTCGTGGGAACGGTGTCGTTCTCCTGCGGGACACTGCCCTCGGGCGTGAGTTGCGGCTTCAACCCCAGCAGTGTCACCCCCAACGGCAAAGACCCGGTGCAGGTGACGTTGACCGTTCACACCACCGCCACCAGCACGGCAGCGCTGCGTCCCAACAGCACGCCACTGCCGCTGTGGGCGACATTGTGGGGAGTGGGAGTGATGGGCATCGTGATGGTGGGCGGCAGCCGCAGGCGCAACGCCTGCCCCGAGCCGAATCGAAATGCCGCCCTCCTGGTCAGCCTGGTCGTACTCGCAATTCTGCTGGCGGGGCTGGTGGGATGCGGAAGCACCAAGACGGTGACCCAAACCGTCACCAAGGAAGTGCAAGCGCTGACCCCCGCCGGCCAACACAGCATGACCGTCAACGCGATCACGGTGGGCGGCACGCCCAAGCCGCTGAGCCTGACGGTCACGGTGCAATAGCGGCGTATCGGCGATCAGATGTCGCGCTCACGGGGCAGACGACAGCAAACAAGGGCGGCCTTGGGGCCGCCCTTGTTCTTGCTTTGCAACAGGGATGCCGGTCGAGGTCGACCGGCCTCCATCAACATCGATTCCGGATTTCCATCGTCGTTACTGCTCGGGCAATGTTTCGTAGTTAGGAGTGGGTAGTTAGGAGCTGGCAAGGCACCACGAACTCCTAACTACTCACTCCTAACTACTTGGTCCTCACCCCACGCGGCGAATGTCGTCGTCGCGCCGGTCGTCGCGGCGGATGTCCTGCACGCGATCGCTGCGCTCAATGCGATCCACGCGCTCCACGCGGTCGCGGTCCCGGTTGCCCGAGAACAGCGCGATCAGGATGATTACCACCGCAATGGCGCCGAGCACCCACCACCACCACGAGGAGCCTCCGTTGTTCGCCCGAGCCCCGGTGTTCCCGGTGTTGGCCGGGTTCGTCTGGTCGTCCGGGTTGGTCGTCGCGCTGCTGTTGGGATTGCTGGACGAGGGCGCGTTGGCATCCTGGTTGGGCTGCGCCGAAGAGCCCTGCCCCTGGGTGGCCGGAGTCTGCGCCGACGACGGCGACGTCGCCGGCTGATCCGCCGAAGACGGGTTGCGGTCCTGCCGCGTTGCCGGCGCAGCCTGCTGCTGCTGCTGGGTGCTGGGCTGTGTCGCCGGAGTGGCTTGTGCCATCGCCAGCGTCATCGCCAGCAGGCAAACGACAATACATAAAGCGAGATTTCGCATACCTACACTGCCTCCCTGGAATGGTTCCTAAAGTTAGAGGAAGGGCGCGGAGAGACAGTTGTCGCGAAAGCAGGCGCAGCTCGGGTAAGAGGGACTAGGGCTGGGGACTAGGGACCGCTTCGCAGAGAAGCTACTCCCCGCAGCGGGGGTAGGGAATCAAGAGATTGGTCGGGACGGGCAGATTTGAACTGCCGACCCCTCGCACCCCAAGCGAGTGCTCTACCAGGCTGAGCCACGTCCCGACACGATCAGGGGTACATCTATTTTAGCACCGCACGGCTATCTGCTGATCGGCCGTGCTCCTCAGATCGTCAGATCACCAGTTCGCCAGATCACCCGATCGTCCGATCTATTCTTCGATTCCCAGCTTCTGCCGGCCTTCGGCGCTGATGCGCTCCGGCGTCCACGGCGGATCCCACACCACGTTCACCTTGGCGGTGTTGACCCCGGGCATGCTGAGCAGGGTGGTGCGCACGTCGCGGCTGATCTCGGTATGCGAGGGGCAGCCCTGGGCGGTGAGCGTCATCTCCACCGTCACGTCGGCGCCTTCGTTCTCCACCAGCACGTTGTAGATCAGGCCGAGGTCCACGATGTTCAGCGGGATCTCGGGATCGTAGCAGTTGCGCAGCTTGTCCCAGACTTCATCCACCTTGGGCATGAGTTCATTTAATCACAGCAGAAGAGATTTCGGAGGTTTGAAGGTTCCCAGGCGAGATAGGGGCTCCAAGAGCGCCCTGGAGAATTTTCGCCGCGGGCGAGGGCGCCCGCGGCCACGCGATTCTGGGCGACGCGCCAGACCGCCCGGCGAGGGCGCCGGGGCCTACCGCCACGTCTAGAAGCTTCTCTTCCTGTGCTTGCGCTGCGCGCGGCTGGGCTGCTCGTCGATAGTCGCGAACTGAATTTTGTGCTGCGCCCAGTCGATGCGGTCCACCAACACCTGCACCCGGTCGCCGAGGGCGTACTTCTTCTTGGAGTGCTGGCCGATGATCTCGCGCGTGTTTTCGTGAAAAACGTAGCGGTCGTCGGTGAGCGACGCCAGCGGCACCAGGCCCTCGATGAACAGGTCGTCGAGTTCGACGAAGAAGCCGAACTTGGTGACGGAGATGATCAGGCCGCGGAAGTCTTCGCCCACGCGGTCCTGCATGAACTTCACCTTCTTCCATTCCATCAGCTCGCGCTCGGCGTCGTCGGCGCGACGCTCGGATTCGCTGGATTCTTCCGCGATCTGGTGCAGCACGGGCTCGGGGATGGGCGCCGCCGAGCTTCGCTCGCCCGACCAGCCGTAGGCGGCTGGTCCCACGTGCTCCCGTTCCTGCCGATGCTTGTGGCCGGCGCGCTTGGGAGAGCCCTTGGCCCAGGGGGATTGCACCTCGACGGCGGCCGCCGGCCGTCTGCCATCGGCCGTAAGCCGCTTGCTCCACGGCTGCGGCGCTTCGCTGGCCGGCGGCACGCCACGGCCCACCGGCACCGCGTCGTCGTGCTCCTCGGCGTGATCGCGCAGCACCTGCTTCAGGATGCGGTGCACGATCAGGTCGGGATAGCGCCGTATGGGCGAAGTAAAGTGGGTGTAGGTCGGCGCCGCCAGCGCGAAGTGGCCCTCGTTGATCTCGGAGTACCGCGCCTGCTTGAGCGAGCGCAGCATGAGATACGACAGGATGCGCTCCTCCGGCTTGCCGGCGATCTTCTGCGTCAGCTTCTGGTACATGCGCGGGGTGATGTGGACTTCTTCCGGCAGCTCGATCTCGCGCCGCTGCTGGCCGGAGCGGGTGCGCGGGCCGGGACCGCGTCCCGGCCGCCGCTGGTCGGTGTAGGCGAACTTTCGCACCGGCAGCGCGCCCACGCCCAGCGAGTAGCCGAACGCCGCGGCGATGTTCTCGAAATCGTAGACGCGGCGCGGGTCGGGCTTCTCGTGGATGCGGTACAGCGAGGGTACCCTGAACTCGAGGTAGGACGCGACCGACTCGTTGGCCGCCAGCATGAACTCCTCGATCAGCCGGTGAGCGACATTGCGCTCCGAGCGCACGATGGATTTCATCAGACCGTGCTCGTCGAATTCGATGACCGGCTCGGGAAGATCGAAGTCGATGGAGCCGCGGCGCACGCGCTTGCGGTTGAGGATCTGCGCCAGGTCGCGCATCAGCTCGAAATTCTCCACCAGCGGCGCGTAGCGGCGGCGCAGGGCCGCGTCGCCTTCGAGAACGGCGTTTACGTCGGTGTAGGTCATGCGCTCGGCGGAGCGGATGATGCCGGGGCTGATCTCGTAGCCCAATACCTCGCCGTGGTGGTCAATCTCCATCACGCACGACATCACCAGGCGGTCGAGGTGCGGGCGCAGCGAGCAGGCGTCGGTGGAAAGCTCCAGCGGCAGCATGGGCACGGCGCGATCGGGGAAATAGACCGAGGTGCCGCGCACCCGGGCCTCGCGGTCGAGCGCCGAGCCTTCCCGGACGTATTGCGCCACGTCGGCGATGTGCACCTGCAGTTCGTAGTTGCCGTTGTCGAGGCGGCGGACCAGGACGGCGTCGTCGAAGTCGCGCGCGGTCTCGCCGTCGATGGTCACGATGGGCAGGTCGCGGTAGTCGCGGCGCTGGCGCAGTTCGCGGCCGGCGATGATGGCCTCGATGCGCTGCGCCTCGTCGAGCACTTCGGCGGGAAAGCGATGCGGGATGTGGTACTTGCGGATGATGATTTCCACGTCCACGCCGAAGTCGTCTTCGTGGCCGAGGATTTCGATGACGCGCCCGCGCGGGTTCTGTGTCGCCGACGGCCATTCGGTGATTTCCACGTCCACCACCACGCCCTCGAGGTCCTCCCAGTCGGTGGGACGGCGAAACGCCTCTTCGCCCAGCACGCGATGCCGAGACTCGCCTCCGGCGTGCCGCGGCGAGGGCGCACCCCCGGCGCTACGCGTTTTCACCCGCCGCCGGTGCTCTTCTTCCGCGGCGGCCACCTCGTCCTCGGAGGGAATTTCCTGCCCCCGCGGGATGACGATGTCCTGCGTGATCTTCTCGTCCATCGGCGTCACGTAGTTGTAGCGGTCGCCGTAGTGGAGGGTCCCGACGACGGTGTTGTGGGCGCGCCCGACCACGCGCAGGATGCGGCCCTCGGCGCGACCGTCGGGGCGAACCGCGCCGATCTCGACCAGCACGCGGTCGCCATGCATTGCCGACCCGACGGCGTGCGGGTGGATGTAGATGTCGCCGGAAATCCTGGCCCGCACCTCCTCGGCCTCGGGAACGACGAAGCCGTAGCCATCGCGGTGCATGCTGAGGCGGCCGGTGACCAGGTTTTTGCCCGAAGTTTTGGGCAGTGCGTAGCGATCGCCGTCCTCGACCAGGTCGCCGCGCTCCACCAGCTTTTGCAGGCGGTCGTTCAGGGCGCGGCGTTCCTCCACGCCGTGCACGCCCAGCTCGCGCACCAGTTGCTTGAAGCCGGCAAAGTGCTTGGGCTGCTGGGCGATCTTCTTCAGGATGGCTTCGTCGTTAAGCATTTCTTCTCAATGCCGAATGCCGATTGCCGAATGTCGAGTGGGTCGATTTTTCATTCGGCACTCGGCACTCGGAATTCGGCATTCACTCTAGCCTGATGCTAAGCGCGAACAGGTTCGCCGCCTAGGGCCTTCGTCCGATATAAGAATTGCCGCCAGAGGGGGAAGATTTACCTTGCCGCGCGCGCAGATGGGGCGGCCGGGCAGTGGAAAACTGTGTTAGAACAGTAACCGGATCCGGCAACTCACTTTGGCCGTAGGACAAAATATGATCCCCGGGCGAACGCGGGCGCGCCAGCTTTGGCCCGTCAAGTGCGAGTCTCTGGATCAACCCCCGAAAGGAAAGGAATTTGAGTTCCATGTGGAAGCCCACCAATCAGCCCACGCCCGGCAGCCCGACGCCGGAGCCGCAGCGTCCCACGCCGACCCCGACGCCGAGCCTGGAGCCGGCGCCGGCCGCCGCCCCGCGTAACGCCACCCTGAACAGCCAGGACCAGGCCACCATCGGCAAGTCGCTCGTCATCAAGGGCGAGGTCAGCGGCTCCGAGTCGCTCTACATCGATGGCCGGGTGGAAGGCTCGATCAACCTCTCCGGGAACCGCGTCACCATCGGCCGCAACGGCGTGGTGAACGCCAACATCAACGCTCGCGAGATCGTCGTCACCGGCAAGGTGCGCGGCAATCTCACCGCCAGCGACCGGGTGGACATCCGCAATGAAGGCTCGCTGACCGGCGACGTGGTCGCCCAGCGCATCTCCATCGAAGACGGCGCCTTCTTCAAGGGCGGCATCGATATCCGCAAGCCGGGCCAGAAGGCGAACGGCGAAATGAAAGAACCTGCCCCGGCCGAGACTTCGGCCACGGCGGCCGCCGCCCGCGCGTAAACCGCGCCGGCTTCAGCAACCGGTTGGGGCGGCGCTGCCGCCCCAATTTTTCGTTCCATCGCGGGTGTTTGAATGGTGAACCGAATCCTGCAGATGCTGGCCATCCGTTGCCGCCACACCAAGACCTCCCTGCCTTTCGCGGCGGCCGTGTCCACGGGCACGCACGACAGCGGCGGCGATTGGGAGAGTGTCGGCAGCGGCGCCGCCCACTACGTCGTCTGCCTCGACTGCGGCAAGAAGTTCGCTTACGACTGGCAGAACATGCGCATCATCGGCTCGTAGCCGCTTCGGATCGGCTTCGCGACCTTCGTGGGACCTTTGTGTCCGGAGCCTGCCCTGAGCGAAGTCGAAGGGTGTGAGCCGGCCCTCGTGGTTCACACGAAGGACACGAAGGTCATGAAGGGTGACGCCATCACCCAATACCACCTCACCCAATCACTAAATTAAATTACCGGTCGTGGATTTTCCCGGCGGCCGCGCCTTTGCCGCGCGGCGGATTGTCGGGCTCTTCTTCCAGGTTGCGGCGCAGCACGTTGGGCATGGCGCGGAGGGTTTCGTCCATGGCGGTCTGCCAGCGCGCAATCGCGCTTTCCGCCAGCCTTGAGGCGTCCTGGTGGAAGCCTTCCAGCGTTTGCGCCAGCCGCGCCTGCAACAGCGCTTCGGCGTGCTCGGCGGCGGTGGTCTCCATCTGCTTGAATCGCGTCTCGATCTCTTCCGCCTTCCGCTCCAACTGCTCCGTCTGACCGCCGGTCGCCGCGTCCACCTTGGCCAGCGTCTCGCGCGCCTTCTGCTGGATGAACTCGTCGGCCATCTCGATGGCGGCATGAGCGCGGCCGCGGATTTCCCCGCTGGCCTTGAGGAAGGCGTCATGCACGTTCTGCTGGAAGCTCTCGCTCTCCTGCGTGAGCCAGGCGCGGGCGATTTCCAGCTGCTGGTACAGGGCCTGCGACTGCGCCTCGGTCTGGGCGCTGGAGATCTTCAATTGCTCCGCGCTGCGCGCAGCTTCGGCGGCGGCGGTGATGGCGCGGTTGACCTGTTCGGCCGCGACGCGCTCCAGTTCCTCGCGCATCGTCGCCAGTTCCTGGCTACGCACCGCGGCGGAACCGGACTGCATCTCCCGCTTGGCCCGCGCCAGTTCCTGCTCCACCAGTTCCCGCGCCTGCTCCTGCAGGCTGGCATGAACTTCGCTGAGCAGGCGGTCGGAACGCTCGGCCACCCCGAGGAACAGCTTCTCCGCGGCCTCCCGCGATTTCTCGAACTCCACCTGGTTGGTGGAGCGCTCGGATTCGAACTGCTGGGTCATGCGGCGGGTAAATTCGCTGCCCAGTTCGTGCTCCACACGCCGCAGGCGCTCGTCGGCGGCCGCGGCAAAGGCCTGGGAGCGGGATTCCAGGTCGCGCTCGCGCTCGGTGATGACCGCGTCGATGCGAGTTTGCAGCTCGGCGGCCGTCTTCTGCGCGTGCTTCGCCATCTCCTCGCGCAATTGCCGCGCGGACGCGCCCAGCATCTCCCGCACCTGCTCGGCCTCCTTCTGCGATTCGCGCTGCAACGTCTCCGCGATGTGCTTCTCCGACTGCTCGCGCACCCCGTGGAAGACCTCGGCGGCCGCCTCCGTGGCGTGCTGCCGGGCGTGCTGCGCGACCGTGGCCGGCAAGGATGCGACCACCGACTCGATATAGCTCTTGGCCTGCTGCACGTCGTTGAGCTGCGAGCTGAGTTGCCGCCGATGCTCCTCGATCACCGTTAGGGCGGAGGCAATCTCGTCCTGCTGGCGCCGCAATTCCTGGCGGCGCTGCTCGAACTCGCCCTGCAGGCTCTGGCGGACGGCGGTCGCCGCAGATTCCGCGGCAGCCCGCAGGTGCTCCCCCGTCTGTTGTTCCACCCGGGCATCGACCTGGTCGAGCGCGGCCGACAGTTTTTCATCCAGCCGCTCCAACGCCGCCTGGGTCTGCGCGTCCTGGTCCCAGGAGCGCTGCTCGATGGTGGTTTCCAGCAATTTTTCGCGCGCGTCGAGCTCGGCGTGGTAGGCCTGCAGCGCCGCTGCGGCGCGCTGCTGCAGGGATTCGACGGCGGCGTTAGCGGCGCTCTCCAGCTGCGCCTTGCGCGAGTCGATGCTTTCCAGCGCAGCCTCGGCGGCCGCGGTCAACTCGGCCTGGCGGGCGGCGGCGGCGCTCTGGTGTTCGTCGATGGCCTGCAGCACGCGATCGGCGGCGGCCTGCATGTCGGCCACCCGGCGCGCCTGCTCGTCCTGCAGACGGCGGTCGCTATCCGACAAGCGCGCCGTAAGCTCGGCTTCGTGACGCGAGATCAGCTCCTCGACGTGCGTCCGCAAACCCGCCATGGACTGCTCGGAGTGCCGGTGCAGCTCCGCGGTGACCTGGTCGGCAAGGCTGCGAATCTCCGCTTTCACCGAGGAGACGTCCTGCACTCGGTCGCGGACTGCGTCCAGAAATTCCTTTTCGTGCTTCTCGAAGTCCGCCACCATGCGGCGGCGGTGGTCGGCGTCTCCCTGCGAGCCCATTTCGCGCAACTGCTGTTGCAGTTGCTGCAAACCCCTGGAGACGGCGGCTTCGAGCCTGGCCTGGGCCTCGCCGGTCAGCCGGGCCAGCGATTCTTCCGAGAGCGCCTGGATCTGGGCCTCGATTTCCGCCCGCGTCTTTTGCGAGGCCTTGATCTCCGCCTGCGCCCGCGCCACTTCTTCCGCCTTCGCCTTGGTATCGGCGGCGTTGGCATGCACCTCGCCGGCCAGGGATTTCAGCTCGGCGATGAGGTGCTGCCGTCCCGCCTCCAATTGCCCGGCCAATTCCTCCATGAGGGCCTTGGATTTGGCCTCGATGCCTTCGCTCAGACGCGACAGGCCGGCCAGCTTCTCTTCCCCGCGCTGCGTCTCGCAGCGCCATTCGCTGGCCGCGGCGGCGACGTTCTTCCGCAGCTCTTCCTGGATCTGGGTAAGCCTGGTCTCGGCTTCGGAGCGCCATTGCTCCCATTGCGCGCTGACCCGCCCTTCGACTTCCTGCCGGATCAGCTTGTGGAGATCCTCGGCGGCCGGGGCGACGGTAGCGACCGGTGTGGCGGGAACCGCCGGAGCGGTGGGCGGCGCAACCGGAACGCCGGCGGGCGGCTTCGCCAACACGCCGGAGAGCGGCACCTTCGCCGCTCGCTTCTTGGCGAACGGCCAAGCCTTGGGCTTTGCGGCAGTTTCGGCGGGCGCGGCTGTCACGGAGGCCGCGATCTGCAACCAGTCGGCCGGCGGGTCGGGCAGACCCCAGAAGTTGCCGCCTTCGTGCAGCTCGATGCCGACCACCCACATGTCGCCATTGGGGCCAATGGAGGTCGAATTCAGTACCGATCCGGTGGTTTGCCGCTCTCCGATGGACAATAAAAGGATGGTGTCGCGGGGCAGTTCCCTGGGGCACTGGATGCCGCAGCCCTGGGCATTCACGATCAGCGTGCGGCAGTCGGCCTCGAAGACGAACTTGGGGTCCAGGCTGCGCACGTGGACAGACAACTCCACCCGCAGGCGCGTACTGCGGCGCATGGCATGGACCGGGCTTTTGGGAGCAGCCACGATTCGACTCGACCCAGGAGATTCGCGGGGCAAACCCTGCTGGCGTACGTTCTCCTAACCGTTCCCAAAAGTCAACATTACTACCGTACTGGGTTTACCAGTGCGGTACCAAGGCGGTTTTGATTGCGGGAAAGGCGGTTTGCGAAGAAAATCCGAAAAGTATGGGCCACCGCAAACGACCGCGGACCAAGATGGTCCTGCCCGTGCGCATGTGGGGAACCGACAGCGCCGGCAAGTCCTTCAACGTCCTCGCCTACACGCTCGACATCAGCTCCTCCGGCGCCCGCCTCGGGGGAGTGCGCGTGCCCCTGGCCGTCGGAGAAGCGGTCACCTTGCAGTACAAGCAGCAGCGGGCGCTGTTCAAAGTCGCCTGGGTCGGCCGCCCGGGGGAGAAAACGCACGAGCAGGTCGGCATCTACGCCCTGGAACCCGACAAGCACATCTGGCTGGAAATTCCCGAACCGCCGCAGTTCGTGGACGACTTTGAGCCCAAGGGAAAGCCCGCCAAGCCGGCGGTGACCACCCAACCCGCGCCGCCGCCGGTTTCGAAAGCCGCCCCCGCAACGCCCGCGCCTTCGACTCCGGCCGCGTCTGCCGCTCCGAAGCCTGCTGCGCCGGCGACCGCAGCCTCCGCGATAGGTTCGGACGATGTCAGCGCTCTGCTGCGCGCCTGCGCCAACGACCTGCTCCGCATCGACGAACTGGTCAAGCAGAACCCCACCGACGGCGCCGTGCTGCACGATTTTCGCGAAGCCCTCTCCAAGGTGCGCCAGACCACCTGGGCCCTGCAGCAATGGCAGGAGTTGAACCAGGAAAGCGAGCAGCCCTTCCCTCTGCTGTGGTTTGTCAATTCCGAGCGCCTGCGCTTCGTGGTGCAGGCGGTGCAGGACTTGTGGACGGACGTGGCCGACAAGGGAGTCGAGATCGACGAGACTCTGCTGGAGCCGCTCTTTGCCACCATCGAGCGCATGCGCCTCCGCTACCCGGGCGGAGCGCCGCCGCCGGATGCCATCGATCTGACCGACGAGTCGCACCGCGCCCTCAGTGGCGAGCACCCGCAGGACACGGCCGCCTCGCGCCTGGTGCAACAGGTCAGCGCCATGCAGCGCGACCTGGAACGGGCCCACCCCGACGTGGATTCGGCGCTGCACTTCATCGCCGACTCGATGCTGCATATTCTCGGCGCCGACGGCTTGACTATCGCCGTCGCCGATCAGGGCGAGATGGTGTGCACCGCCAGCGTCGGCGTCGCCCCGGAAGTCGGCATGGTGGTGGACACCGAATCCGGCCTGGGCGCCGAGGCCGTCGCGTCCCGCCAGTTTGTCTATTGCCGCGATACCCAGGGCGACCCGCGGGTCGATGCGGAGTCCTGCGCCGCCGCCAACATCGGCTCGGTGCTGATGCTGCCGGTCAATTCCGACCTCGGCATCCCTGTCGCCATGTTCGAGATTTCCTCGGCGCGCAAGAACGCCTTTGCCGACGAGCACCTGCTGGCGCTGAAAGCGGCGGCCGCCATCGTGCAGAGCCTGCTCGCGACGGAAGGAGTTAGGAGTTAGTAGTTAGGAGTTAGCCGCAAGCGGCGAACTCCGGACCACTCACTCCTAACTACTAACTACTAGGCAGCTTGCGGCGTTGCAGGTCGCGCGGCAGAGCCGAGCGCGTCAGCCACAGGCCCGCCGCCGTCACCGCGATCCAGACCGCGGAGCCGAGCAGCAGCGATTCCAAATCGGCGAGACGGCTGCCCTCCAGCGAGACCAGGCGCGCTGCCTTCAGCGCCGCGAATCCGGCGACCACCGCCGTGCCGCCCGCCTTTCCCAGCTCCGGCCAATTGAGCCCGCTCACCGGCACCAGCTTCTTCCCGTGCAGCAGCACCACCAGCGCCAGCGTGTTGATGAAGATGCCGACGTCGGAGGCGATGGCCAATCCCACAACGTCGAGAGCCCGAAACAGCGCCCAGTAGATGGGCAGGGAGGCGACGGTGACCACGGTGGCGGCGATCATCGGGGTCAGCGTGTTGCCGGCGGCGTAAAAGGCGCGCGCGTACAACGCCTGCGCCGCCCACAACGCCAGCGAAATGGCGAACCAGAAGAACAGCGCCGCGGTCTGGCGGGAGTCTTCGAAGTGGAAGCGGCCGCGGCGATATACCAGGTCGATCAGCGGCAGCGCGACCGCCATCATCCACGCGCTGCCCAGGAACGACGCCGCCAGCAGGCGATAGACGGAGCCATTCACGCTGGCGGCGAAGTCGCGCCGGCGTCCTGCTCCCCACAGGCTGGCAAAAAACGGCAGCGAGGCCTGCCCTGTTGCCTGCCCCAGCACCGCCATCGGCACGGCGAAGAGACGCTTGGCGTAGTTCAGGCGGGTGATGTCGCCCAGGCCGGCGGAGGCGAAGTAGCGCAGGATCCAGTCGTCGGCGGTGGCCAGCGACACGCCCAGCATCAGCGGCACCGACATTGCCACCCACTCGCGGAAGGCGGGATCGTGGAGATCGAAGTCGGGGCGGTAGCGAATGCCGGTGCGCGAGGCCCCGATGGCGTTGATCAGGAACGGCCCCAGAAAACTGCCGGCCACCGCTCCGTACGCCAGCGAAGCGATGCCGACGTGCCGC
>DASUBK010000422.1:0-3145 GCA_035763305.1 Terriglobales bacterium
CCCAGGGTGCGGCGTTCGGCGACCTGAGCTACAACGAGGCGCTCGCCCTGGACAAGCAGCTGGGAGTCAACTTCGACAAGGTGCTGGCCGACAACAACCTGCAGGCCATCATGGCGCCCACCGACAGCCCGGCGTGGGCCACCGACCTGCTGTTCGGAGACCACTTCGTGTTCGCGTCGTCGTATTACGCGGCGGAGCAGGGCTACCCGATCGTGCAGGTGCCGGCGGCGATGGTGTTCGGCATGCCGATGGGCATCAGCTTCATCGGGACGGCGTTCAGCGAGCCGACCCTGATCAAGCTGGCCTCCGGCTTCGAAGCCGTCAACCACACCCGCGCCGACAACCCGCCGACCTTCCCGACGTTCGCTCCGTCGACGCACATCCAGGGCACCTCGCCCTTCCGCACGCCGCGGCGCTCCTCGCCGCCGACGTCGAAGGCGGGGACGCACATGATTCACCCGATGTAAGCTGTAGTCCTTAGTTTGCGGTAATCAGGGCCGGCAGGGAGCCGGCCCTGATTTTTTTGCGTACCCTGGACGGAAGTTGTGCTCGCCGCGGCCGATGGCGGCCGCGGCAGCGGAAATTCGGGTGACGTGCGCTACCGCCCCGGCGAGGGCGCCGGGGCCTACCGGAAGAATGGAAGACGGGGTGGAATACGAAACCGGGTACAAGAACCGAGACGGTCAGTCCGCCGCGGCCTCCTTGGGTTGCGATTTGTCGGAGGCGATCTGCACCAGCGATTCGGGCGCCGGCGTGGGGACGGAGAGATCGCGCTCCCAGCGCAAGGCCGCGCGGTGTTCCGGTTTCAAGCGGGAGACCACCTTGCCCACCTTCACCGAGCTGCGCACCAGGTGGCCCACCGTCAGCGGCCCGGCCAGTTTGCGGTGCTTCACCCACTCGAGGGCGACGCTGATGGCGCAGCCGCACTGCGAGCAATCGGGATTGCCGCCGAAGATGCAGGGCTCGACCCGTGTCTTCATGTCGGCGGTGTAGTTCACCGACATGGTGGAGAAGATGCAGTCGTCAGGATTGCGCGGCGGTTTGCTGTAGGTTTCGACGATGCCGCGGTTGACGAGGAACTTGGGAAATTTCTGGCGCAGCGGCGGCAGGTCGCGCAGCAGCACCTCGCGATCCTGCGGCGTGAGCATCTCCGCCGACTGCTCGCCCGCCTGCGGCGAGTAGTAACTGACCCAGATGAAGTTGACCTCCGGGCGCTCGGCCCAGAACTTCACGTACTCCTCGAGATAGCCGGGGCGCTGCACCATGGGGTGGGTGATGGTCCAGTGGACGTTGACCTCGCAGCCCTGGATGTTGCGCAGGATGCGCTCGTAAGTGGCGGGCTTGCGGCGAATGTCGTGATGCTCGGGCAGGCCATCGACCGAGATGGTGCAGCGGAAGGCGGGGAACTTCATCCACTCCGGCGGGATGGGAATGACGCCGCTGGTGACCACCATGGTGAAGACGCCCATGTCGTTCAGCGCGGGGATGATCTGGTTCAGCTCGCGGTGGCGCATCATGGGCTCGCCGCCGACGAGCGAGACGTGCAGGGGACGATGGCGCTTGACGAGAGCGATGACGCGCTGCACCAGCTCGTCGCCTTTGAAGTCGCTCAGGTCGCGCAGGTTGGTTTCGCCGCCCAGGTGGGTGTCGTTGTAGGCGTAGCACCCGGGACACGACAGGGGGCACTCGCGGGTGATCTCGATGGACATCAGCGGGGCGCGTCCGGTGAGAATGCCGCCCCAGCTCTTGATCAGGTGCGATGCGCGCAGACTGCTGGTCTTCTGACTCACTTCTTTCCTCGTTTCCCTAAGCTCTCGGCGGCAATGCCGGGCGAGAGGGCTGAACCAAGCGCCGCGCCGTAGCGGGCGCACGCAGGCCCGAGGATCCGGAAACGCTAGCAGAGCCGGACGCAGCTCCGGTCAGCCGCGGCCAGAGAATTCAAGGTGAGGGTGAACGGACGAAATATAAGAACGACGAAGCCGGACGGCGCCGCCACGTTGGGCGCCACGGTGATGCTCGCAAGCAAACCCACCAGCAGCAGCGCGGTCATCCTGAGCACAGTGGGAGGCAAGTCCACAATCGGCGACACGACGATTGCGACCATGGCAAGCAGCAACAGGGCTACGAGCGCCAGTTGCAGCGCGTGATGAAGTCTGCCCCACACGTCCTTGGTATTCGATTATAGGGAGTTGGGAGCGGTTGCACAAAGCGTCAAGCGGCGCCGGGGCGTACCAAGCGAGTCCCGCCCGCAGAAGTGGGCGTCGTCTGGGCAAAGAAATTCCGGCCGAGGGCGGCCGGGGTACAGAGATCGGCAAATACGAAGATGCTGCGGAGCTGCGCTCCGCCGGACAGGCGAGGGCGCCTGTCCCTACGTGAGCCTGTCCCTACGTAATTCGTTAGATGTCCAGGTTCTTGACGTCGAGGGCGTTCTCCTCGATGAACTTGCGGCGGGACTCGACGTCCTCGCCCATCAGGGTGGTGAAAATGGCCTCGCAGGCCTCGATGTCTTCCGCTTTCACTGAGAGCAGGGTGCGCACCTCGGGGTTCATGGTGGTGTTCCACAGCTGCTCGGCGGTCATTTCGCCCAGGCCCTTGTAGCGCTGCACGGTGAAGTCCTTCTTGCCCTCGTTGAGCACGTAGTCGAAGAGCTCGCGGACGTTGGTCTTCTCCACCGGGTCGGGAATGACGGTCTTGCGCCGCTGCGCGGCCTTGGGGTTCTTTTTCTCCGTCTTCTCGATTTCTTCCTTCTCGGAGTCGCTGAGCTCGTTGCTGTCGGCCTCGGCTTCGGCGGCCGCGGCCTCGCGCGCCTTGTACTCGATCACGAACGGCGGCTGCATGAATTCCCCGATCTGCTTGTACTTGGCCATCATCTGGCGGAACTCTGGCGCGGAGGCCAGCTCCCAGTTGATGACGTGCTCGGCGCCCTGGGAGTTGACGAAGCGCACCTCCCACAGGTTGTGCTCGTCGTCGTGCTTCAGCTCCACCGACTTGAAGGCCTGGTCCTTGGCAATCTTCTTCAGCTCTTTCTCCAACTGCGCCAGCTTCTTGGCGGGCGCGCTCTTCTCGCCCTCGAAGTCGGCGCGCTTGGAAAGATCCAGCTTGGGCAGCTGCTCGGTGACCTTCTCGTCGCGGGTGCGCTTGCTGA
>DASUBK010000423.1:0-12607 GCA_035763305.1 Terriglobales bacterium
CTACTGCTGTGCCACCTGGAACAGCTGGCTGCCCACGATGATCATCGACCCCGCCGGCACCGGCGTCTTGCCCCGCACCTTGACGAAGGTTCCGTTGCGGCTCAAATCCTCGAGGAAGAAATTCTCGCCCCGGTGGTACACCTTGCAGTGCGTCCGGCTCATGAATTCGTCTTCCGGGAACGAGTAAGTCGCGCCACTGCGTCCGAAGGTGACCTCATCCTGGGTGAGCGGAAAACGCTTGCCGCTGGGCTCGCCGTCGCCGCCAATGGCCACCAGTTCCGCCGGCGCCGCGTTCAACATTGCCGCCAGGTTCATCATGGACGTTCCCGTGGAGGCCGCGGCGTGCACCGCCTCGTGATTCTCCTCGAAGCGCAGCATCTGCGTGCCCACCAGGATCACGTCTTCCGGCTGCAGCGTGTAGGTGGCCACCAGCCGTACGAACACGCCGTAGTCGCTGATGTCCTCCACCGTCAATTGCCCGGCGCCCGGCGACAGCCGCGCATGCTGCGGCGCCATCCGCGGATCCTGCGGGAAGCAGATGTCGGCGCCGCTCTGGCCGATGGTCAATTCCCGCCCTTTGACCTCCCACTCCTGGCCGCGCGCGCCGGGCACGATGTGCTGCAGCTTGAAGCGCGGCAGTTGCAGGCTGGGAGCGCTCGCCATCACCGTGTGCGACGCCATCGGCCGCGCCTGCGCCGATTCGTCCCACACCACCTCGAACAGATCGCTGGGCCCTTCCTTGCCCTTCAAGGCGAAACGCCCCAGGTAGCTCAGCTTGAACAGGTCCATCGCCGTCACGCGCTGGTTGACCGACTGCGAGATGACGATCTGCTCCGGCTGGGCCACGCTCTCCACCCGCGAGGCCACATTGACCACGTCGCCGAACACGTCGTGCGAGCGCACGATGCCGTTGCCGTAGTTGATGCCGATGCGGATGCGGATCTGCTCCTCCGGCGGCCGCGAGGAGTTGTGGTGCTTGAGCGCGGTCTGCATGCCGATGCCGGTCTGCACCGCGCTGGTGCAGTCTTCGAACATCGCCATCACCGCGTCGCCGATGGTCTTGATGAACGTTCCGTTGTGATGGGCGATCTGCTGCTTCAGCAGTTCGGTGCACTGGTGCACCATCATCACGCCGGCGATGTCGCCGTACTTCTCGAAGTACGCGGTCGAGCCCTTGATGTCGGTAAACATGACCGCAACGTCGCGGCGAAACTTGTCCAGTTCCGCCACGAGTTCCGGCTTCAACAGCGAAGCGTTGATGACCTGGGTAAACCGGCTCGATGACATGACACCTGTTCCCGATCGCGGGAAGCTGTGCACACCTTTGTGTGGGGTCATCATGCACCGTGCCGCTGCCTCGCCGCAAGAATTCCTTGGTAACCCCGCCGCCATTTTTGCGGGGGAGTCACTCCTATGCCAGCACCACGGCCGCGGCGGAATGCTCCAGCCGAACCTCACTGATTACTCCCAGGGCAACAAAATCGCCGCTTGTCTCCGCCGCCCGGAGCTATATTGGCCGATAGCCCTTTGCGGGCCAAGGAGCGCCTCCCCCCATGGGCGCCGAGAACGATCGCACCATCGAAGCCGAGCTGCAGCGCGCCTTGCAGGAACGCACTCCCGGTGCGGCTGCGGTGGCGGAATTAGCGGTGCGCAAGGCGATCGAAGGCCGCGAGGACGATCCCGACTGGATCAAGCAGCACTTCAGCGCGCTGGTGGACGCGGTGCAGTTGGCCGCGGTCGGCGAATACGTCGCGGCGCAGGAGATCGGGGCCCGCCTGGCCTTTGCCGATGTCCTGCTGCCCCTGGCCGGAGAGAACGCTACTGCTGCCGACCTGGTCAATGTCTTGGCCGATAACTTTTCCGGCCTGGAAAAGTTCTTTTCTTCCTTGTCGCAAGGCCGGCGGCCGCACGGGGGCAAGGCGTTCGAGATTCTCATCGCCAGGCTGATCGCCCGCCACTACTCGTTCGCCCATCCGATCCTCAAGGGCCAGCCCGACTTCATCTTTCCTTCGGTGGAGCACTTCCGCGACAATCCTGCCGATTGCCTGGTGTTCTCCATCAAGCGGACCATCAAGGAGCGCTGGCGGCAGATGGTCTCCTCCATCACCCGTCCCATGGGCTACTTTGTCGCCACCGTGGATGAGGACGTGGCCGCCTCCGACCTGCCGGAGATGGCCGCCGCCAAAATGCATATGGTGGTTCCCGAGCGCATCAAGGCGGCGCATCCCGAGTACGAGAAGGCCGCCAACGTGATGCCGTTCGAAACGTTCTTCTCCGCGACTCTCGATCCCGCGATCGCGCGCTGGCAGAAGGCCGGGCTGTTGCGCTCCAACGCCGCCGCCAAGCACGATTTCCGCGAACTCTTCGCCCCCAAGCCGGAAGTCCAGCCCTCCGTCTTCTCCGCCTCCCGCACCACCGCCCGCCTGCTGCTCCGCCTGCAGCAGGGCTCGCTCTTCGACTGAGCTATTGATCTGGCTGATGGTGCCCCACATCTGCCGCTTTGAGGCAGATTTGGGTCCATCGCCCATCGCATCGCCGGCTGATCTGGGTTCGAACGCTTGAGTGGCTCCAGCGCGCGGCAGAACGTTTAGCCCCCGGCGTAAGCCGGGGGTGAGCGTAGAGAAAGACGATGAGCCCGCTTCAGCGGGCGAAAGAAAGACCGGCGCCAGCCCTGCTTCAGAGGAGGGCGGGTCCGCCTTCATGCTGTCCGCGTCGCCATCTTGGGCCGGCTGGCGGTCAACTCGATCGGCAGGCCGACGCAGAAATGTGGATCACGACTCCGATCACCGTCAGCCGCAAGCCAAGCTTGTGCGGGAGAGCTTCTCGGCGGCTGCTCCCGCCGGCCGCTCACGTTTTGTGAGTTCTTGCCACCGCATCTAAATCTGGCAAGAGGTGACGCATGCCGGAACAGGATAACTACCCTCCTACTCCGCCCCGTTTATCGCCGTGGAAACTGGGCGGCCTGAGCGTCAAGCAGCTGCTGCTCCGCGTGTGGCACGGCATGGATGAGGACGATGTCACCGGGCGCGCGGCCCAGCTTGCCTACTCCTTCTTCTTCGCCTTGTTCCCGCTCCTGATCGTGCTGTTCGCGATTCTGGGCATCATGGCGGGCGCCGGCACTCACATTCGCGAGGCCCTCATCGCGCACCTGTCCAGCGCCATGCCGTCCTCCGCCGGCGACCTGATTCGCCACAGCATCGACGAAATGAGCCGGGCCAGCGGCAGCGGCAAACTCTCCTTCGGCATCGTGGTCGCGCTGATCTCCGCCTCCGCCGGCATGACCGCGCTGATGGACACGCTCAATGCCGCCTACAACGTGCGCGACACTCGCAGCTTCCTCAAGCAGCGCTGGCAGGCGCTGTGGATGACCGCGGTCATCGGCGTGCTGGTGCTGGCGGCCATGACCGTCATTCTTTACGGCAACACCATCGCCGATTCGGTCACCGGCATGGTCGGCATGGGCGGGGCCGGCAACGTAATCTGGAAAATTGTGCAGTGGCCCATCGCCGTCTTCTTCCTGCTGCTCACCTATTCCCTGATCTACTACTTCGGCCCCGACGTCGAATTTCCCAGGTGGCACTGGGTCACCCCGGGTTCCGCCGTGGGCGTGTTCCTGTGGCTGGCGGCCTCCTTCGGCCTGCGCGTCTACCTGCACTACTTCAACAGCTACAGCAAGACCTACGGCTCGATCGGCGCGGTCATGATCCTGATGCTCTGGTTCTATGTCACCGGATTGGCGATCCTGATCGGCGGCGAGTTCAACGTCGAAATCGAGAACGCAGCCGCCAAGCGCGGCGCGCCGGCAGCCAAGGAGAAAGGGCAGAAGCATCCGGAAGCGCCCAAGGAGGCCGCGTAGGAGGGCGTTTCAGAGTGCAAATTCCACTCAGTCTCATCCCGAGCCTTGGCCTTTCTTGGTCGAAACCAATGTACTCGGTGCGACCGAGCCAACGTCGTTATGAAATCAAGCGAAGCGAAGGATCTATGCTGTTGTTCGGCGGAGAGAAAAACATAGATCCTTCGCTTCGCTCAGGATGACAACTCTCGCCAATATTCAATATTCACTTCTTGTTGGGAATGCCGGAGGCATGCAACCGCCCCGGAGGGGCGGCCCCAGCCCAGCACGACCGAGTCGCGGAGCGACGACGGAGTGCTGGGAAACGGAACAAGACATTGTGCGAGTGCTGGAGGCACGGCACCGTCCCGGGGGGACGGCTCTCTTCCGTAAGCGCTCGGCGTCAGCCAATCCGAGCTCTCACACCACGTCGTTGCGCCAGTGGCGGCCGTCGCGCTGGATCAGGTCGTCCGCCTCTTTCGGGCCCCAACTGCCCGCGGCGTAGTTGGGAAAATTGCGCGGCGGCAGCGCCTTCCACACGTCGAGAATGGGGTTCACCACGCACCAGCCCGCCTCCACCATGTCGGCGCGCTGGAACAGCGTCTGGTCGCCCATCATGCCGTCGTACAGCAGCACTTCGTACCCGGTCGTCGGATTGGTGCCGAAGTAGTCGGTGTAGTCGAAGGCCATGTCCACCGGCCCGATGCGCAGTTGCGGGCCGGGAATCTTGGCGCCGAAGCGCAGCGAGATCCCCTGGTCGGGTGCGATGTGCATCACCAGTTCGTTGGGTTTGAGTTGGTCCACCGGCGTGTCGCGGAAGAGGACGAAGGGCGCGCGCTTGAATTGAATCGCAACCTCGGAGTGCCGCGCCGTCATGCGCTTGCCGGTGCGCAGGTAGACGGGGATATCGGCCCAGCGCCAGTTGTCGATGGCCAGCTTCATGGCGACGAAGGTTTCGGCATTCGATTGCGGCGGCACGCTGGGTTCCTCACGGTAGCCCGGCTCCGGCGCTCCGCCCACCACGCCCGGTCCATATTGCCCGCGCACCGAGCGATAGAGCACATCCTCGGGCGAGATCGGCTGCACCGCGTGCAGGAGCTTGGCCTGCTCGTCGCGCACCGCGTTGGCGTTGAACGAAATCGGCGGCTCCATGGTGGTGAGGCTCAGCAATTGAAAAAGATGGTTGGGCACCATGTCGCGCAGTGTGCCCGACTGGTCGAAATACCCGCCCCGCGCCTCCACGCCGACCGTCTCCGACACCGTGATCTGCACGTGGTCGATGTAGCGCCGGTTCCAGATGGGCTCGAAAATTCCGTTGCCGAAGCGGAAGGCGAGAATGTTCTGCACCGTCTCTTTGCCGAGGTAGTGATCGATGCGGTAGATCTGCGCTTCGCTCAGCACCTGCTGGATGGCGCGGTTCAGCTGCCGGGCCGAATCCAGGTCGCGGCCGAAGGGCTTTTCGATGACCACCCGCCGCCAGTGGCCGTCGCTCTCGGCCGCCAGCTTGGACTCGCCGAGCTGGCGAATGATGCCCTCAAAAAACGACGGGCTGGTGGCGAGATAGAAGAAGTAGTTGCCCCTGGTGCGGTTGGTCTGGTCGACCTCGGCCAGGCGGGCGCGAACCCGCCCGTAGAGCGCGCTGTCGCCGAAATCGCCGGAAACGTAGAAGACGCGCTGCAGCAGGGCATCGCGCGCCTTGCCTTCCATCTTCCAGGGAACGAAGCGGTCCATGCGCTCGCTGAGGTAGGCGCGAAACTGCTCGTCGGTAAGCTGGCGGGTGGCGATGCCGACAATCGCGAAATCGTCGGACAGCAAGCCGTTGGCCTGCAGGTTGTAGAACGCCGGAATCAGCATGCGCGAGGTGAGATCGCCGGTGGCGCCGAAGATCACCGCCGCGCACGGACCCGTCTGGTGCGTGGGCAGGGAAGTAGGCGGCTCTTGCGCCGCAGCTAGATGCAGTGGAGTCATGGTTTGTTCGTCTGTTCCACGTGGAACAATCAAGCCGATCTGGTGATCTGGTGATCTGCGATCGCATCGGCGCGATTACCCGATTACCCGATCGCCCGATCACCCGATCCGCGAATCAATCCCGTTTCGAATCCTTCGTAGCCCGCGCCTCGACGTGCCCGCCGAACTTCTGCCGCATGGCGCTCAACATCTTTTCCGCGAAGGTATGTTCCTGGCGGGAGCGGAAACGAGTGTACAGCGCGGCCGACAGAACGTCAGCCGGCACCGCTTCCTCGATCGCCGCCATCAGCGTCCAGCGCCCCTCGCCGGAATCCTGCACGAAGCCGGTGTACTCGGAGAGCGTGGGATTTTCCGCCAGCGCCATGGCGGTCAGGTCCAGGAGCCATGACGACACCACGCTGCCGCGCCGCCACACTTCGGCGATGTCGGCCAGGTTCAGGTCGTAACGATACTCCTCGGGCAGTTCCTTGGAAGTCGCGTTGCGGAAAATGTCGAAGCCCTCGGCGTAGGCCTGCATCAGGCCGTATTCGATGCCGTTGTGCACCATCTTGACGAAGTGCCCGGACCCCGAAGGACCGCAGTAGATGTAGCCCTGCTCGGCGGTGCCGGGCGTGCGTTCGCGGCCGGGGGTGCGGGGAATCTCGCCGGCGCCGGGAGCGAGCGTTTTGAAGATCGGATCCAGGCGCTCCACGGTTTCCTTCGGCCCGCCGATCATCATGCAGTAGCCGCGCTCCAGGCCCCAGACGCCGCCGCTGGTGCCCACGTCAACATAGTGGACGCCGGAGGCCTTGAGCTTTTGCGAACGGCGTACGTCGTCCTTAAAGTAGGAATTGCCGCCGTCGATGATGGTGTCGCCCTGCTGCAGGCGCTGCGCCAAGGCTTCCACGGTCTGCTCGGTGGGCTTGCCGGCGGGCACCATGATCCACACCGCGCGCGGCGCGTTCAGCTTGGAGACGAGATCGTCGAGCGAAGCGGTTGCCACCGCACCCTCCGAGGAAAGGCCGCGCACCGCCTCGGCACTGAGGTCGCTGACCACGCATTCATGGCCGCCGCGCATCAGGCGGCGCACCATGTTGGAGCCCATTCTGCCTAATCCCACCATCCCTAGTTGCATGTCATCCTCTGCAAAGAAAGACTCAACACGGAGGCACGCAGACACGGAGAAGAATTTTTTGCGCGGCTTTCTCCGTGTCTCCGTGTCTCCGTGTTAAAAACTACCGCCCCAGGGCCTTCTCGATCATCGCCGCCAGCGAGCGCAGGCCGGCGCTGACGTCGGCCGACAAGTGCACGCGCAGCGCTCGCCGGCCGCGCTCCGCCAGCACCTGAAAGTCGCCGCGCGCCTGCGCCGCCTTGACGATGCCGAAGGTGTACTTCTGTCCCGGCACCGGCAGGTCCTCGGCGTCGTCCGCCGTGATTTGCAGGAATACGCCGCTGTTGGGCCCTCCCTTGTACGCCTGCCCGGTGGAGTGCAGGAAGCGCGGGCCAAAGCCGACGCAGGTCGCCACGCGCCGGCTGTCGCGCACCTGGTGGCGCATGGATTGCAGGAAGCGCTCGTGCTCGTCGTTCATCTCCACGTAGGCGAGCAGGGCGAAGTAGTCGCCGGGCTTGATGCGCTCGAGATGCGCCGCCAGCATCTCCTCGACGCTGCGCCCCGCGTTCCACAGTTCGCGCGCGTTGCGCTCGTCAGCGAAGAGTTTGATGCCGCTGTTGTCGGCAATCGGCTTCTCCGCGGGAAGCGAGCCGGTGCGCTCGTACTCCGCCGTGAGTTGCCGCGTCGCCACCTTGCTGGCTTCGACATCGGGCTGGTTGAAGGGATGGATGCCCAGCACCGAGCCGGCCACGGCGGTGGCGAATTCCCAGCGGAAGAATTCCTGGCCCATGTCGTAGATGTCGGTGATCTCGATGCGCACCACCGGCTGCCCGGCCTTCTCCAGCGCGGCGACGCGGCGGTCCTGCTCGGGGCTGGGATCGCTTTGCAAGCGCAGGTACGCGAAGACGCGGTCATCGCCATAGGCATCGGGAGCGGCGAGTTCCTCGCGGTTCACCGGAATCAGGCCCTTGCCCTGCTTGCCGGTGCTTTCGGCGAGCAGTTGCTCCAGCCAGGCGCCGAGATCGTAGATGCGCGGCGAACTGATGATGGTCACCTTGTCGCGCCCGGAATTTCCCAGCACCCCGAGGATGCAGCCCAGCACCACGCCCGGGTTCTGGTCGCCGGCGACGGCCGGCCCGCAGGCATGCACCATCTGCTCGGTGCGGTCGAGCAGCTTGCTGACGTCCAGCCCCATGACCGCGGCCGGCACCAGGCCGAAATTCGACAGCGCGGAATAGCGGCCGCCGATGGAGGGCTCGCCCGGAAAAACGCGCCGGAAGCGGTCTTCCTCGGCAATTGCCTGGAGCTTCGAACCGGGATCGGTGATGGCGAGAAAATGCTCGCCGGCTTTGGCGCCGACCGTCTTGCGCGCCTCATCGAGGAAGTACTGCTTGAAGATGTTGGGCTCGAGTGTTGTGCCGGACTTGCTGGACACGATGAAGACGGAATTGGCGGGATTCGCCTGGTGGGCGCGCGACTTCACCTGCGCGGGGTCGGTGGAATCGAGCACGTGCAGTTGCGGATGGCCTTTCTGGCGGCCGAAGGTCATCGCCAGGACTTCGGGGCACAAGCTGGAGCCGCCCATGCCCAGCAGCAGCGCGTTGTCGAACGACGCCGTTTGCGCCGCGAGTTCCTTTAGCGCCTGGCTGCGGGCGACGCCGTCATCGGCAATGTTGAGCCAGCCCAGCCACTTGGCTTCGTCGCTGTTGGTCCACAGCGATGCGTCGCGCTTCCACAGGCGCGCGGATTTCTTGTTGGTCGTCCAGTCGTCGAGCGCCGCCTGCACCTTCTGCCGCAATTGTTCCGGCACGCTCCATTGCATGGCGCTGATCTTGGGCTTGGCTTTTTCGGGGTCGCTCTTCTTCTGGCCGATGGCGCCCAGCAGCTTGTCGAAGGCTTCGGTGAAGAGCTTGATGCCGTCGTCGAGCAGGCGGTCGGTGACCGCGCGCATGGAGATGCCGGCCTTTTCCAGGTCGCGCATCACGCGGTCGGCTTCCTCGACACCGGCATCGAGGGTACGCGCCAGGCGACCGTGCTCGCGGAAGGCCTGCAGCGTGGCCAGGGGCAGCGTGTTCACCGTGTCGGGGCCGATCAGCTCTTCTACATACATCACGTCACGATATTTAGGATTCTTGGTGCTGGTGCTGGCCCAGAGCAGGCGCTGGGTTTTGGCGCCGCGCGCTTCCAGTTTCTTCCAGCGCTCGGAGCCGAACAGGAGCTTGTACTTCGCATACGCCTGCTTGGCGTTGGCGATCGCCACCTTGCCGAGCAAGGGCGCATAGCGCTGCTGGTCGGAGGCATCTTTGGATTTCGCCGCGAGCAGTTCGTCCACCAGCGTGTCGATGCGGCTGACGAAGAAGCTGGCCACGCTGGCGATGCCGCTCACATCCTTCGCCTTTTCCAGGCCGCGCAGGAAGGCTTCGGCGACGGCGACGTAGGCGTCCTGCGAAAACAGCAGGGTGATATTGACGTTCACGCCTTCGCCGATCAACTGCTCGATAGCCGGCACGCCTTCCGCAGTTCCCGGGACCTTGATCATCACATTGGGACGGTTGACGGCCTTCCACAGGCGCCGCGCCTCTTCGATGGTGCCTGAGGTGTCGCGCGCCAGTTGGGGCGAGACTTCCAGGCTGACATAGCCGTCGCGCCGGGCGGTGCGGTCGTAAACGGGGCGCAGCAGGCCGGCGGCGTCCTGAACGTCGCGAATGGCGATGCGCTCGTAGATGTCCTTGGCGGCGAGATTTTGCGCGTGCAGTTGCGAGAGGATGTCGGCGTAATCGGTGCTGCCGGCGATGGCTTTTTCGAAGATGGAGGGATTGGAGGTGATGCCGCGCAGTCCATCTTCGTCGATCAGGCGCTGCAGATCGCCACTGGTGATGAGGTGGCGGCGAATGTAGTCCAACCAGACGGACTGGCCGTATTCGGTCAATTCCTGCAGCGCGTTCAGCGTGGTTTCGGATTGGGTGTTCATTGGGCCCTCCTGAGATTCCCGGGGCTAAAGCCCCTTGTTGGTTCGTTCCGATTCACCAGCCTGAAGGCCGGTGCTTCCACGGTGGCGCCGCGGTTGCGTGAGAACCTGTGCCGTCCCTGCGGGGCTCATGATTTCATCGCCCGCGTTACCCGGGACTTACGTCCCGGGCTATGAACTAGCCCTTCTTGCCCAGCAACTCGCGCGCGGTGGCGACCAGGGCGTCGGGGGTAAAGCCGAACTTCTTCTGCAATTCCTTCAGCGGCGCCGAAGAGCCGAAGGTGTGCATGCCGATGGTGCGCCCGGACTCGCCCACGTACCGCCGCCATCCCATCGTGGATCCCTGCTCGACCGAGATCCGCGCCTTTACCTGCGGCGGCAAAACCTTTCGACGATACTCCTCGGATTGCTCTTCAAAAATTTCCCACGAGGGCATGCTGACCACGCGCGCCTTCACGCCCGCCGCCGTCAATTGCTCGTAGGCGGAGACGCACAGCGGCACCTCGCTGCCGGTGCCGATCAGGATGATGTCGGGCGCGCCGCCGGGCGTGTCGGCGAGGATGTAAGCGCCTTGCGCCACGCCCGCCGCGGGGGCGTACTTGCTGCGATCGATGGTAGGAATCGCCTGGCGCGAGAGCACCAGCGCCGCCGGCTGGTGCTGCCGCTGCAGGATCACCTTCCAGCATTCCGTGACTTCATTCGCATCTCCGGGCCGCAGCACCAGGAAGCCGGGAATCGCGCGCAGCGCCGCTAATTGTTCCACCGGCTGATGGGTGGGCCCGTCTTCGCCGACGCCGATGGAGTCGTGGGTGAAGATGTAGATGACGGGAATCTCCATCATCGCGGCCAGGCGCATCGGCGGCTTGGAGTAGTCGCTGAAAATCAGGAAGCCCGAGCCGAAGGGACGCAACTTGGCCAGCGACATGCCGTTGAGGATGGAGCACATGGCGTGTTCGCGGATGCCGAAGTGGAAGTTGCGTCCGGCGTACTCGCCGGGCTCGAAATCGCCGGCGCCGTCGAAGGTGAGACGCGTCTTGGTGGAGGGCGCGAGATCGGCCGCGCCGCCCAGCAGCCAGGGAATGTTTTTCGCGGCCACGTTCAGCACCTTGCCTGACGAGTCGCGGCTGGCAATGCCCTTGGCATCGGCGGGAAAGGTGGGCAAGCCCTTGTCCCAGCCGTCGGGCAACTCGCGGCGCTGCATGCGCAGCAGGTGGCCGGCGAGTTCGGGATACTCCTTCTTATAGGCGTCGTAGCGCTGCTTCCAGGCGCTGCTCAATTCCGCGCCGCGCTTGCCGATGCCGCCGCGGAAGTGCTCGACGACGCCGTCGGGTACCAGAAACTTAGCGTCTTCCGGCCAGCCGTACACGCGCTTCACCAGGCGGATCTCCTCTTCGCCCAGCGGTTCGCCGTGCGCGGCCGAGGTGTCGTGCTTGTTGGGCGCGCCGTAGGCGATGTGGCTGTCGACGATGATCAGCGTCGGGCGCTCGGGCGTGGTTTGGAAGACGTGCAGCGCGCGGGTGAGCATCGCCAGGTCGTTGGCGTCACCGACGCGGGTGACGTTCCAGCCGTAGCCGATGAAGCGCGTGGCCACGTCGTCGCCGAACGCCAGCGCGGTATTGCCCTCGATGGTGATGTGGTTGTTGTCGTAAATCCAGCAGAGGTTCGACAGCCGCAGGTGTCCGGCCAGCGACGCGGCCTCGTTGGAGACGCCCTCCATCATGTCGCCGTCGCCGCACATGGCGTAGACGTTGAAGTCGAACATGGTGTAGTTGGGGCGATTGAAGTACCGCGCCATCCAGCGCGAGGCGATCGCCATGCCCACGCTGGTGGCCACGCCCTGTCCCAGCGGGCCGGTGGTGGTCTCGACGCCGGAGGTCCAGCGGTACTCGGGATGGCCGGGACACTTGCTGTCCAACTGGCGGAAGTGCTTGATGTCGTCGAGCGTGACCGAAGGCTTGCCCAGAGTCTCGTATTTCGGATTCACCGCGCGCACGCCGGTCAGGTAGAGCAGGGAATAGAGCAGCATGGAGGCGTGACCGATGGAGAGCACGAAGCGATCGCGGTTGGGCCAGATGGGGTCCTGGGGATCGAAGCGCAGCATGCGCTGCCACAGGCAGTAGGCCACCGGCGCCATGGCCATGGGAGTTCCCGGATGACCGGAGTTGGCCTGCTGCACCGCATCCATGGAGAGGGTACGGATGGTGTTGATGCAAAGCTGATCCAGGTCCGGCGGCATTCGCTCTCCTTGCGCAGGTGGATCGAACTGAGTGGGTGGCCGGTTGACTGTCGAGCGCGTGGCAGCAGCAGAACTTCATTTAGATGAGGATTGGGCTGGCGGGATTCGACCGAGAAGCGATCTTTCTTATGATCAGCCCGTGCGAGCTAAGGTGGTGTGCAAAGAACGCTGTCATCCCGAGCGCAGCGAGGGGTCGGTTGTAAAACGCCGGCAGAACTGGTGGTGTCTACAACAGATCCCTCGCTGCGCCCGGGATGACAGGTAAGAGAGCATTCGCGCCTCCTACAGCATGGCGCAAGCCTCGGTCACCTTGTCGCGCAGGGACGACAAATGCAGCCGGGACGCGTTGCGCCGGTACTCCTCGTCGAGAAGCTGGTGCAGCGCGTCCAGCTGCTCGTAGTCGAACTGCAGCCGGCGCTTCAGGATGCCGTCCAGCAATGCTTCCATGGCGGCGGTCTCCGCGCCGTTGGGATCGGCGTGGGCACACTGGTAGAGACGGGCCTCGACGAGTTC
>DASUBK010000424.1:0-4610 GCA_035763305.1 Terriglobales bacterium
GAACGCCGGAGTACACGCGGATCGCGATCGACCTCAGCCAGGAGGTCACGTACAACGCCGACCGCATCGACAATCCCGACCGCATCTACTTCGACCTGCACAATGCCAAGCTGTCGTCGGTGCTGGTGGGGAAGAGCTTCCCGGTGGAGGACGGCTTCCTGAAGAAGATCCGGGTAGCGCAGTTCCAGCCCGACCAGGCGCGGGTGGTGCTGGAAGTGGCCGACGTTTCGGATTACTCGGTGTTCCTGCTGCCCAACCCGTACCGGCTGATCATCGACATTCACGGCAAGAAGAAGCCGGCGAAGCTGATGGCGGAGAACAAGCCGTCGCTGCCGGTGACGGGCGACACGGAGCTGCCGCGGGCGAGCGTGCCGGCGGTGCCGGCGCTGGGAGAAGAGAAGGGCAAGTCAGAGTCTCAGCCTGTAGCTCCCTCCGGCTCCGTCGCCGGTCGAGACAAGGGTGGTGCACCGGCGAGCTTGCACGGGTCGGAGACCCGTGCCACACAACTGCCGGTGCATCGGCCCAGGGGCACGGCGGCGCAGGCGCCCAGCGTGGGCGCCATCGCCAAGGGCACAGCCAAGCCGGAAGCGCCGGTTCTCACCGCGAAAGCCGTAATCCCGGCGGCGCCTCCCAAGCCGGAGAAGCCGGCGGAGAAGAAGGCGGAGGAGCGCAAGCTGGCGGTGGAGCGTACACCGGCGGAGGACGCGAAGATCACCAACGGCCCGCTGCCGACGCGCGGCAAGAAGGGAAAGAAGGCGGCGCGTGCCGACTCGGCGCATGAGGCGGAAGCGTTAGAAGCGGGCGATCGCACGCTCATCCGCGCGCTGGGACTGAAGATCGGGCGCATCGTGGTGGATGCGGGCCACGGCGGGCACGACACCGGCACCATCGCTCCCAACGGGCTGCTGGAAAAGGACCTGGTACTCGACGTCGCGCTGCGGCTGGGCAAGCTGCTGGAGACGCGCCTGGGCGCTGACGTCACCTACACCCGCGACGACGACACCTTCATCCCGCTGGAGACGCGGACGGCCATCGCCAACCAGAAGCAGGCGGACCTGTTCATCTCGGTGCACGCCAATTCCAGCAGCGACGCCAAGGCCAGAGGGGTGGAGACCTACTACCTGAACTTCACCACCTCGAAGGACGCGCTGGAGGTGGCGGCGCGCGAGAACTCGGTGTCGGACCAGTCCATCCACGAACTGCAGGACCTGGTGAAGAAGATCGCGCTGAAGGACAAGATCGACGAGTCGAAGGAATTCGCCGCCGACGTGCAGCAGTCGCTGTACGGCGGGCTGTCGAAGGCGAGCCCCGGCATCCGCAACCGCGGGGTGAAGAAGGCGCCGTTCATCGTGCTGATCGGGGCGAATATGCCTTCGATCCTGGCGGAGATTTCTTTCGTCAGCAATCCCACCGACGCCAAGAAGCTGCAAACGCCGGAGTGGCGGCAGAAGATTGCCGAGTCGCTCTACCACGGAGTAGCCAAGTACGTCAGCGGCCTGAGCGGGCTGCGGGTCGCGGCCGAGGACGGCAGCAACAAGAAGACGGAAACGGCGGCAGCGAGGCCGTAGGAAAGCTATCAGCTCTCAGCTATCAGCCTTCAGCTATTTCTTCCCGCCAAAGACCTGCCGGAGCAACGCCGTGGTTTGCGCGGCGGGGTTGTGGCGGATCTGCGTTTCTTCCTGGCCCAGCACGTAAAAGAGCCCATCCAGCGTTTTTCCCACCACGTAATTGTCGAGATCGAATCGCTGCAGGGCGGAAGCGGCCAGGGGATTCCGCCGCACGCGATTGTATTGCTGAACGACGCCAACGTTTTCCAGTGACTGGTGAACGATGGGAGTAAACGCGGCCGCCAGGTCCGTGGAACTCTTCTGGCGGAAATATTCGGTGGCAGCGGTATCGCCGCCGGAGAGGATGCGGCGCGCGTCGTCGATGGTCATCTGCGCCAGCGCGTTGAGGAAGATTTGCTTGGCCTGCGGCGTGGCCTGCTCGGCGGCGCGATTCATGCCGATTTCCAACTGGTCGAGTTGCGAGCTCATGCCCACCATGCGCAAGGTGCGGTCGGCAGTGCGCAGCTTGTCGGGCAGGAGAATCTTGATGGCTTCGTTCTTCAGAAAGCCGTCGGGCCGGCCGGTCTGGGCCACCGCCTTGCCGGTGCTGATCTGCAGCGCCTGCTTGAGGCCGGCGCCGATCTTGTCCTGGCTCAGCGTGCTCGATTTGCCGGTGATCTTTCCCAGAATCTGGTCGAGCGGCGATTGGGCGCCGGCGGACGAACACCCGAGCATCAGCAACACCAGGGCTGAGAAGAGCAGGGGGCGTTTCATGACGCTCCTAGCGTATCCGCAAACGGCGACGAGGCCCAAGCACGATAGGGCTACCACCGAGGTCACAGTTCCGATGTGGGTTCGCTGCGCGGATGAACAGTGGTGGTACAAATTGCGCGCGCGGTCGCGCGCGGTCCACCAAGCTCAGCGTGGCAGGCGGAACATGCGGTTCCAGCGGGTCTGGTCGAAGAAATGGAGCGCTTCGTGGATGTAGAAGGCGACGTGCTGGGAGGCGCTGCTCATGTACTCGTCCGCCGGAGTGACGAAGCTCCAGTAGATGAACAGCGGGGTGCCGATGATGTTGGCGTGGGGAACGAAGCCCCAGTAGCGGCTGTCGAGGCTGTTGTCGCGGTTGTCGCCCATGGCGAAGTAAGAGTCAGCCGGGACGACGAGGTCGCCGCCCTGGGTGTGCTCCGGCAGGTCCGCGCGCCAGGTGGGCGTTACCGGATCGTAGGGCCGGGGGGGAACGGCGGGAAAGTCGTCGCGGTAGGGATCGTAGTTCCCCAGGCTGCGGATGACGTAGCGCTCCGCCTGGGCAACGCCGTTGACGTACACCACGCCGTCGCGGAGGTGGATGCGGTCGCCGGGAATGCCGATCACGCGCTTAACGAGGTGCAGGCCGGGCTCGCCCGGCTTGTAGAAGACGATGATGTCGCCGCGGCGGATCTGGCGGTAGGGAAGCAGCGGCATCCAGGCGGTGCGCGGGGCCAGCGACACGCGGTCCACCATGAGGTGGTCGCCGATGAGCAGGGTGTTCTCCATCGAACCGGAGGGGATGGCGAAGGCCTGCAGGCCGAAGGTGATGATGAACATCAAAACGACGAAAAGCGCGGCGTAGGAGGCGAGCAACTCGGGCCGGGTCTCCTTGGGCTTGTCGGCGGCGCGCTGCGGGGCACGGTTGCGGCTCATCAAGCTAAGTGTAGAAGAAGCACGAGCCGCTGCAAAGGCGCAGCGGGAGCGCAGGAGTGGAGCCCCAGGCTAGCTTAGCTTGTCCATTTCCCCGGTGATGCGTTTCTGCTTGCCGGTGGGAACGCGCGGCGCGGGCAGGGAGCGCACGAATTCGAAGCCGTAGTCCTGGCCGCAGCGGCTGCGCACGATGGCGTACACCGGCGCCAGCGGCGGCATCTGGATGCGGACCGTGTCGCCGACTTCGAGTTCCTCGGGCAGGGTGGCGCCCAAGCCGCCTTCGCTGATGACGAGGGTGCGGCCCTCCACCTTTTTCACTTTGACGTCGCCACGCATGATCACCGCAGTTACGGGCCGGTCCAGAGGGTAGCGGGGGAAGCGGCGGGTCTGCACGATGTTCTCCTGGGCGAGCGAAAGGATTCTGCTCAGGTTGGGCGGTGCGCGCTACAGCACGAACGTCACATGGCGAAAAGTAACTCGGGGAAGGTTACTTGTCTGTCCGGTTCCGGGTGGACAAGCGCAGCTGCACGGGTCGGAGACCCGTGCCACACGGTGGAATCTTTCCTCGCATGGCGGTAGTCTAAACATGTAGCGGGATTTAGGGCCAATCCGCTGTGGCATTCATGAGACGATGTTTACTCCTTGCGCTGCTTACGCTGGCGGCATTGGTGCTGCCGGCCGCGGGGCAAAGCGCGCCCGCCAAGGGGCAGTCGGCGCCGCCGGCATCCACGACGACGAAGCGCCCGGAGGCGAGCGCGGCGAGCGGGGATGTTCTCCCGCAGGCTTTCGGCGGGTGGCAGAAGGGAAAGTCAGAGAAGAGCAGCGATCCGGGGAGCGCGGATCCGACTCACCCGGCGCTGCTGAAGGAGTACGGCTTCCGCAGCGTGGAAACCGCGGCCTATACCAAGCCGGACCGCAGCATCACCGTCAAAGCGGCGAGCTTCGACGACGCCAGCGGCGCCTACGGCGCGTTCACCTACTACAAGACGCCGGAGATGCTGACGGAGAAGTTCGGCGACCAGGGCGCGACCTTCAACAACCGCATTCTGTTCTATCGCGGCAACGTGCTGGTGGATGTCACGCTGGATCGCATCACGGCCATGACCGCGGCGGAGTTGCGCGAGTTGGGCGAGGACATTCCGCTGCCGGCGGGGCCGGCGCGCAATCCGCCGCTGCTGCCCTCGTACTTGCCCAAGCAAGGCTACGTGAAGAACAGCGCCAAGTACCTGGAAGGACCAGTGGGCTTGGAGAGCGTCGATGCGCCGCTGCCCGCCAACGGCGTGGACTTCGGCAAGGGCGCGGAGGTCGCGTTGGGCAAGTACTCCACCGATGCCGGCAACGCGACCATGGTGCTGATCGGCTATCCCACGCCGCAGATTGCCG
>DASUBK010000425.1:0-3745 GCA_035763305.1 Terriglobales bacterium
GCAGGTAGTAGGGAATGAACTTGTTGTAGCCCTCGAGATCGTGGTCGGTCACGTCGAAATACACCGTGCCGTCCTGGCACTCGGTGCGCTCGCGCATGATATCCATGGACTTACGGTGTCGCTCCAGCAGCGGCGGAATCAATTGCGCCACGAACGGCTCCTGGATGATGTCGGCCAGCGACCGGCTGGCCAGCAGCGGGATCAGCCGGGGAATGAAACCCGCATCCTGCGTGGCCTCGATGACCATGGTCAGCTTCATCGCCGGCTCTTTCATCTCCACGGCGGTCTTGGCATCGGGATAGGCGGCGCCGTCGATGATGTCGGCCCAGTGCACCACCTCGTCCACCGGCAGAGCGTTGAAGCCGAAACGCTTCTCGGCGATGGTGGCGATGAACTTGGTGCAGGAGCGGTAGTCGGGATCGTAAAACTTGCGCGTGCTCTGCTGGCGCTCATAGTGGGCCGCGTCGTCGGAGGTGAGGAAGGCGCTCTGGTGATGGTCGAACCACCAGGTAATCTTGGGCGAGGTAGAGTATTTGAAATCGACGATAGCGTTTTCGTCGCCGTCGAACTGCTTCTCGTCGAACAGGGCGCCGGCGCGGTGCACCAGCCCGGAATACTGGAAGTGGACGTCCTCACGAACCCGTTCCCGGTAGAAGCGGGAGAAGATGGCGGCCGAGCATGCGCCGTCAAAACACTTGTCGTGGTAGAAGACCCGCACCCTCACTGGCGCCTCTTTCGGACTGCCCAGACCGCGAATGCAAAAGCAGATAGGATGGCCAGCGGAACGGGTTCCTGTCAAGGAGTGGTGAAAAGAAGAAAGCGGGAGCGCACTCCGCTCCCGCATCGGATCACCAGGAAACCTCGCTTATGCGCCCGCCTGCTTGGCGGCGATTGGTCCCACCACCGGCAACTCAAACATCTCGTTCTGGTAGGCCTTGTACATCAACAGCAGCACCAGGCATAAGCAGGCGAGGCTCAGCAATCCCTCCACGGGCAACAGGATCAGGGCCAGGAACGGCATGATGGAGCCCATGATCGCGCCCACAATGCCCAGCGCAATGAAGATCACCACCACCGCGACGTGGGTCAGCAGCGACTGAAAAGCGTGGAAGCGGACGAACTTGTTGCGGTTATAGGGCTCCAGCACCAGGAACAGGATGCTGGCGATGATGCCGATGAAGAAGGGAACGTAGCACAGCAGGCCGGCGATGTTGTCGGCCAGTCCTCCCGCGGAGGCGACCGCCGGGGCCGCCGCCGCGCCGCCTCCGACCGAGACCGCGGCGCCGCACTTCGCGCAGTTGTTGGCATTGTCCGCGACCGAAGCGCCACAGGACGAACAGAATCTCGCCATCTTCTCCTCCCGGGTCCGCGCGCAGCCAGGCGCGGCAAGCGATTGCGGTGGCGGACGATATCAGAGTTACTCCCCGATGGCAACGACCGGGACAAGGAAAACCCACAGCCAAGGCCCACTTTGGAGAGAGCGGTCAGATCACCGTCTGGCGCTTGCGGCAGTCTTCGCAGATGCCGTAGATCTGGAAGGTGTGGCGGGTGGTGGCGTAGCGGTGCTTGCGGCCGATCTCCTGCTCCAGGCGCCGCACCTCGGGCGAGAAGAATTCCACTGACGCGCCGCACTCGGTGCACACCATGTGATGGTGGCTGCGGCGGTTGTACTGGTGCTCGTAGCGGGCGATGCCGTCGTGAAACGCCACGGCGCTCGCCAGCCCGCAATCGGCCAGCAGCTTGAGCGTGCGATAGACGGTAGTGGCGCCGATGCCCGGGTCCTTCTTCCGCACCAGGCGGGTCAGTTCGTCAGTGGACAGATGGTCGCGAGTCTCCAGAAAGGTGCGCAGGATGGTGTCGCGCTGCTCGGTGTGCTTGAGGCCGACGCGCTTCAGGTGCTGATGAAAGATGTCCTCCGCCTCGCGCATCATCTCGCGCGAGATCGAAGGCTGGTCATCAATGCGTTTCTGCAGCATGCGAGAGGGGGCGCGGCCCGTCGCCATCCGCGGAGCCGCATCTGCTACGAGCATATCATCGCGGAGCAAGCGGAATCCCGCGAGATGGATTGCCAGCGAGACGCCGAGCTTCAGCGAACTTTCTTTTCCTTCGGTGGCGCAGTGACTCGGTGGCGAATTTCCCCTGTCGTAGAATGATCTTTCCCATGTCCACCGTGACCGTTGCCGCTCCCGCCGGCCGCCGGCCCGTCCTGCGCCGGATTCTCTCGTCGGTTCTCCTCCTGCTCCTGATTGCAATTCTCGGCCTGCTGGGCTGGTTGTACGTGGTAAACCGCCGGGCGCTGCCGCAGGTGGACGGAAGCGCGACCCTCCCGGGACTGTCCGCGCCGGCGACCGTCATTCGCGATGCGCGCGGCGTGCCGACCATTCGTGCCGCCAGCGTAACCGATGCCGTCGTCGCGCAAGGCTACGTCACTGCGCAGGACCGGTTGTGGGAGATGGACGTGCTTCGCCGCGACGGCGGCGGCGAACTGGCGGAGATCCTGGGCCTCTCGGCTCTCAAGCGCGACGAGCAGCAGCACACGCTGGGAACGCAGCAGATCGCGCAGCGCGCTCTGGCGGCAATGCCCCCGGACAATCGCGCCTTTCTCGAAGCCTATGCCCGGGGCGTGAACGCCTTTATCGATTCGCATCCCAATTCCCTGCCGCTGGAGTTTCGCCTTCTCGGCTACCGGCCGCGGCCGTGGCGAGCGGAGGATTCGCTGCTGATCGGCATCAGCATGGGCGAGATGCTCAACTTCGGCTACATCCGCGACATGCTGGCGCGGGAGAAGGTAACCGCCAAGGTGGGCCCGCAACTGGCTGCGGATTTGTACCCAGTCACCTCGTGGCGCGACATACCGCCGTCGGCCAGCGCGCCGCCGCTGAAAGAGCTGCCCAAGCCGCCGCCGATTCCGGAGACTCGCCTTCCTCAGGAAAATGTTCGCCGTTCGGGCGGGGAGGGCAGGGCTTCAGCCGTGCCGTTCGATTCCAGAACAACAGCGGCTTTAGCCGCTGAGGGCGGTTTTTGCGGAATCCTCTGCGACGGCGACGATCTGCGCGCCGGTTCCAACGATTGGGTTGTTTCCGGAGCGCTGACCGCCAGCGGCAGGCCGATGCTCTCCAACGACATGCACCTGCCGCACCAGATCCCCAATATCTGGTACGAAGCGCACCTCACCGCCGGCGACTTCGACGTCGCGGGCGTCAGCCTGCCCGGCGTGCCCTTCATCATCGTCGGCCACAACCGCCGCATCGCCTGGGGCTTCACCAACATCAACCCGCAGGTCACGGATCTCTACATCGAGAACTTCAACGACAAGGGCGAGTACCAGACGCCCGGCGGCTGGAAGCTCCCCGAACATCGCCGTGAGACCATCCGCGTCAAGGGTCGCCCGGATGAGGTGCTGGACGTAGTCTCCACCCGCCACGGCCCCATCATCAGCGCGCAACTGCCCGGCGAAACGCGGCAGGTCGCGCTGCAGGCCACCATGTTCGATCCCGCGGCGCTGCAGTTTCCCTTCTCCATGGTGGACGCGGCGCAAAACTGGGATGAATTCCGCGCCGCCTTTTCGCACTTTGGCCTTCCTGGGCAGAACGTCGTCTATGCCGATGTGGACGGGCACATCGGTTACCAGGCGACCGGCTTTGTTCCCATTCGCAAGACGACCTCCGGCGGAATTCCCGTGCCCGGCAACGACGACGCGCACGAGTGGACCGGCTACATCCCCTTCGACCAGATGCCGCGCGTC
>DASUBK010000426.1:0-18628 GCA_035763305.1 Terriglobales bacterium
GGATTGCGTCGGCGAGAGCAGGTAATTTACTTCTGGGTAAACCTTAGATTCGTCAACCTACCCCCTATCGTCCGGATTGCAAACAAACGAACTTAGCGCAGGTATACCTGGGGCCAGACCTGGGCTGCGGAGGTCGGGGCGGCAAGCGCGCGTGGGCAAGGCGAGAGCGCGGCGAACTTTGCAAAGAACCAACGAGACGGAGCGAAGACACCTCCGCCTCTGCGCCTGAGCACGAATTCAGGATAGGGAATGGGGGCGCTGAAGTCTGTGAGCTGCGACACCGAAGGGCGTGATAAGGGGCGTGCTGTCCGAGAGGGCTAACTAGTGATGATGCGATTTATCGCCAGTTGGGCAATCTACCTATGTTCCGCCGACATCGCGAGGTATTTGGAGCGAGCGAGTGTGTATCCCACCGCGTACGCTTCCGCAGCCCCGATCAGCAGCATCGGGATGAGACCAATCCCACTGTCTCCATGAATCAGTCTTTCAAAGATTAGCCAAATCACCACACAGTGGCCAATAACAAAAAGCAAAACCACACACCAGAATCTCCCAATCGCCCACATGCGCCGGTAGTCGAGCACGATGGGGGGAAACACCAGAATAGCGAGCACGATCTCATCCCTGCGCAGAGCACGCAGGCCCACAGCATTGCCTATTTCTCTGGCGCAGACTGCGCAGAACAGAACGAGGCAAATGACGGTCCAGTTCTTCATCGAAGTTTCCGCAGCCCACGTGTCTGCTGTGTGTTTCGGGTCAGTTGGCGTGAACAGACGATATCACTACTTAGGAGTTTTCGCGCCGTGCCTGCGGCACTCTGTTCTTGTTCCATCTCCCCAGCGCTGAAGCGCTGGGCTACTCTCAGCCGCCCGCTGCGCGGGCTTGATTGTCGCGTGCGGGTGACTGGCTACAGGCGACCGGCTACTGGTGACTGGCGACTGCTTTCCCCACCGGCACCTGCTCCACGATTTCGATGTCGAAGCCTTCCAGCGCCGCCACCTTGCGCGGGTGGTTGGTGAGCAGGCGGATGCGGCGCAGGTTGAGGTCGGACAAAATCTGCGCGCCGATGCCGATTTCGCGCTGCGTCTGGCGCACGCTCTCCGGCAGCGTCGCCAGGCGGGCCTCGCGATGGAATGACAGCACCGGCTTATCGCCCAGCTTCTCCACCGAAAAGCCCTTGGACGTCTGGTGCAGGTAGATCATCGCCCCGCGGCCCTCGGCGGAGATGCGCTCCAGCGACCGCTCGATCACGTCGTGGCAGCCGCACCAGGTGGCGCCGAAGACGTCGCCCACCAGGCAGTGCGAGTGCATGCGCACCAGCACCGGATCGTCGCCGGCGTGCTCCACGTCGCCCTTGAGCAGCGCCACGTGGGACTCGCCGTCCAGTTCACTTTCGTAGGCGATCATCCGGAACTCGCCGAAGCGGGTGGGCAGCAGCGCCTCGCCGATGCGGCGGATGGTGCGCTCGTGCGCCAGGCGGTAGCGGATGATCTCCGCCACCGTGATCATCTTCAGGCCGTGCTCGGCGCAGAAGCGGGTGAGGTCGGGCACCCGCGACATGGTGCCGTCCTCGTTCATGATCTCGCAGATGATTCCCGCGGGGACCATGCCGGCCATGCGCGCCAGGTCCACCGAAGCCTCGGTCTGTCCGGCGCGGACCAGAACACCGCCCTGGCGCGCGCGCAGCGGGAAGACATGCCCCGGTCGCGCCAGGTCACCGGGCCGCGAGGCGGGATCGATCGCCACCTGGATGGTGCGGGCGCGGTCGTAAGCCGAGATGCCGGTGGTGACGCCCTCGCGCGCGTCAATCGCCTCGCAGAAGGCGGTGCCGAATTGCGACGTGTTCTCCGCGGTCATGGGGCCGATGCGCAGTTGATCGAGGCGTTCCTCGGTCATCGCCAGGCAGACCAGGCCGCGGCCGTACTTGGCCATGAAGTTGATGGCCTCGGGTGTGACCTTCTCGGCGGCGAGGGTGAGGTCGCCCTCGTTCTCGCGGTCTTCGTCGTCCACCACCACGATCATGCGGCCGGCGCGGATCTCCGCCAGCGCGGTCTCGACGTCGCAGAATGGGGCCTTGGGCGTCATGCTCTCGAAAATTGTAGCAGCCGCGGCAGTCACGCCGTCTACGAGGGCACCGCGCCGGCGGCGGTTACAGGCCATCTTCGCCCAGGGCGACCCGAGCAGGTGTGAGGCTGGACACCAGGCAGTGTGACTTCGGGCGGCAGGAAGCCCTTCGGGCTGTGGGTGGGCACGAACAGGGCCGGTTCACACGAAGGGCACGAAGGTTTTACGAAGGACAATCCGCACGGGGACCGGATGACGAGGAGGCGGGGAGAGCGGTGCTAACCATTTCACACTCCTTTCGTCTTACTGCTAATCTATTAGCACCGGGTGGGCTAGGAGAATGCACAACCTGCTGCGGGACGCGCGCTACGGCCTGCGCATGCTGGTCAAGAATCCGGGTTTTACCGTGGTGGCGGTGCTGACCCTGGCGCTGGGGATCGGCGCCAATACCGCCATATTTTCCGTGGTAAACCGGGTCCTGCTGCAGCCGCTTTCCTATCCCGATCCCGACCGCCTGGTACTGCTGGAGATCTCCTCGCCGCAGGGCAGCGGTCCCGGCTGCTCCATTCCCATCTTCAACGCCTGGCGGGAGCAGACGTCCGTCTTCTCCGCCGTAGCCGCCTACGACCCCGGAGGCCCGGGCGTCAACCTGACCGGCGGCGACCGCCCGCTGCAACTGAAAGGGATTCGCGCCTCGGCGGGATACTTCGGAGTCTTTGGCGTTCCCATGGCGATGGGCCGCCCTTACACCGTGGAGGAGGACCGGCCGCACGGCCCCAAGCTGGCGGTGATCAGTTACGGACTCTGGCAGCGGCAGTTCGGCGCCGACCCCGGCATCATCGGCCGCCCGATTGAGTTGGGCGGCGAGCCGTACGTGGTGACGGGCGTTGTCGGCAGGAACTTCCACACCGAATCGCAGACCGACGTGTGGCTGCCGTTGCAAGCCGATCCCAACAGCACCGACCAGGCCTTCTACCTTTTTGCCGCCGCGCGTCTGAAGCCTGGGGTGACGATGGAGCAGGCCAAGGCGCAACTGGCCGGCGCCGCACAAGCTTTCGAGGCCCGCTTTCCCGGTCAACTGGGGAAGGGCGGCAGCTTCACGGCGGTGCCGCTCCGTGACGAGATGGTAGCCGGCGTGAGAACCGCGCTGCTGGTTCTGCTGGGAGCGGTGGGCTTCGTGCTGCTGATTGCCTGCGCCAACGTCGCCAATCTCCTGTTGGCCCGCGCCACCGGACGGCGCCGTGAAATCGCACTGCGCGCCGCATTAGGCGCCGGGCGCGGACGGGTCATCTCGCAGCTGCTCACCGAAAGCGTGCTGCTGTCGCTGCTCGGCGGATTGGTCGGCCTGGTCGTCGGCTTGATCGGAGTCCGCCTGCTCCTGCAGATGAATCCCGGCGACATTCCCCGCATCGGCCCGCTGGGCGGCGAGGTGGGCTTCGACTGGCGGGTGCTGCTCTTTGTACTGGCGGCCTCGCTGGCGACGGGAGTTCTCTTCGGGCTGATTCCCGCCCTGAACTCCTCGCGCCCCGATCTTGCCGACACGCTGAAAGAGAGCGGCTCGCGCTCCGGCACCGGCTTCCGCCAGAACAAGGCGCGCGCGGTGCTGGTGGTGAGCGAGATGGCGCTGGCGCTGGTGCTGCTGGTTGGTGCCGCGCTGCTGATCCGCACCTTCATGTCATTGCGCTCGGTGCAGCCTGGCTTCGACCGCCATAACGTGCTCACGATGGAGATGTCGCTGACTGGCTCGCACTTCGACACCACCGCGGCGGTCGCGACGCTGGTGCGCGAAGCCGAGCAGCGAGTCGAGGCCATCCCCGGCGTGGAAGCGCTGGCCACGACCTGCTCACTGCCTTTGGAGCCCAGCTTCGGCTTGCCCTTCACCATCGAAGGCCGCCCGCTCCCGCCAGGAAAGCGCTCGCACGGCGGCGGCAACTGGCGCACCGTCTCCACCAATTATTTTGAAGTCTTCAAAATCGCGCTGTTGCGCGGACGCCTGTTCACGCAGCGCGACGACGGCGGCGCCCAGGGCGTGGTCATCATCAACAAAACGATGGCGGATAAGTTCTGGCCCAACGCCGATCCCGTCGGGCAGTTGCTCAGTATCGGCAAGGGCGTCGGTCCGGAGTTCGCCGAGCCTCCGCGCCTGATCGTCGGTGTGGTCGCCGACGTGAAAGACACCGGCCTGAACCGCGATCCCGGCAACATCATGTACATTCCGGTCTCGCAGATGAAGGACGGCGTGACCGCGCTGAACAACCGCATCATCCCGCTGACCTTTGCCATCCGCACCCACGTCGAGCCCTTCAGCGTGCGCGAAGCGGTGGAGCGCGAGCTGCGCAGCGCCAGCGGCGGCCTGCCGGTAGCGCACGTGCGCTCCATGGAGCAGGTGGTTTCCGAGTCCACCGCGCGCAGCGACTTCAACACTATGCTGCTGACGGTGTTCGCGGCGGTGGCGCTGCTGCTGGCAGCCATCGGCATTTACGGCGTGATGGCGTATTCGGTGCAGCAGCGGCGGCAGGAGATTGGCGTGCGCATGGCGCTGGGCGCCGCGCCGGGCGCGGTGTCGCGCATGGTGGTCGGGGAAGGGATGCGGCTGGCGCTGATCGGCGTAGTTCTCGGCGTGGCTGGTGCCCTGGCGTTAACGCGGGCGATCTCCGGATTTCTCTACGGCGTAAAGGCTTGGGACCCGGTTGCGTTTAGCTCGGTGTCCGCTCTGCTGGCGATCGTGGCGCTGGCCGCGACGTATCTTCCTGCGCGCCGGGCCACGCTTGTAGATCCGGTGATCGCCTTGCGCAACGAGTAACGCTCAGTAGGCAAACGGATTGTCGGGCAGCACGATGGCCGGCGTTTTCTGGCCGCGCTCGAACTCTGCCAGGTGCAGCAGCCACAGCCCCACGCCGGACGCACCCTGCATCAGCCCGGTTTGGGCGATCTCGATTTCCGGCTTCACCCGCGTCTCCGCCTGCACCCAGCGGATCCCGCCGCCGTCGCGCGTGGACTTGCGCAGCAGCAGGGAAGTGGCGTCGCGCGCCAGTCGCAAATACTTGGCGTCGTGCGTGACGCCGTACATCTCCAGGAAGAACGCCGCCTGCCCGGTGGTCCCGCAGCACACGCTGATGTTGTTCCACGAGCCGGGGGTGACGACCTTCTGTGGCGCGCCGCTCTCCACCACCGCATTCGCCGCGCGGTTCATCCATGTCAGCCAGGTTCTGTCGCCGGTGATCTGGTTCAGGCGATAGAACAACCGCGCCGTGCCCGCGGGACCGTGACACCAGCTGAGGTAGTACAGCTTGCGGCCCTCCGGCGTGTCGTTGTGATAGATGAGGCACATGTCGTGGTCGACGTCGGCGATGCTCAGCAGGTAACGCGCGCCGGCCAGCGCTCCCTCGCGAAACCGTTCCTCGTGGGTCGCCTGGTAGAGCGTGGCCAGGAAGTACGCCACGCCCGCCGTGCCGTGAGAAAAGTTGGGCAGCTCCCGCGGATACTGCGGGTCCATCATCCACTTGTTCCGATCGGCGGCGGGATGCTGCGCCGCCTCCAGCAGGTGATTGCCCGCCTGAATCGCGAGTTCCTTCGCGCCGGCGGCGTGCAGCTTCGCATCTGCCCATAAAAGGAAGAGCCCGGTTCCGGCGCTGCCGGCGATGATGTCGGTGGTGTCGTTCCACTTCACGCCGTCGCCGCTCGTCTGCGCCCGCTCGCGCAGCAGTTCGACGCAATGCAGCGCCGCCTCGCGGTATTTTGTCTTGCCGCCCACCAGGTAAACCTCGCCGAGGGTGTAGCCTTCGCCCGCCAGGCCTTCGTACAAACCGGTCTCCTTTTCTACGGACACGTCGGCGATGAGCGCGTCCGCGCCGTGCTCCGCCTGGTTCAGATATTGCTTGTCGCCGGTCGCGCGATACGCTTCGAGGAAGAACAGAATCGGTCCGGGCGTGCCCGCGTACAGCGTGGGGTTCACCGATTTCGCGTCGTTCGGGTCCGCCGGCCAGACCACGCCCCCGTCGCGCTGCATCGCGCTGGTCTGGATCCAGCGGCCGGCATCTCGCGCGGCGGCGAGATATGACGGGTCAGCTGCGTAGCCGAGTTGCGATAGGAAGAGAAGGAGAACGATGAGCCGCGGCATGAGGCCGCATTGTACGACGAGATTTACGCTCCGGCGTAGACCAACCGGATCAGCCAAAACACGATCGCCGCCACCGCCGCCGAGGCCGGGATGGTGAAGATCCACGCCCACACGATGCGCCGCGCGATGCCCCAGCGCACCGCGGACAGACGGTGTACCGCGCCCACGCCGACGATCGAGCCGGTGATGGTGTGCGTGGTACTCACCGGGATTCCGGCCCAGGCGGTGCCGAACAGGGTGATGGCGCTGCCGCACTCGGCGCAGAACCCGCCCACCGGTTTCAGCTTGGTGATTTTCGAGCCCATGGTGTGCACGATGCGCCAGCCGCCGAAATACGTTCCCAGGCCGATAGCGGTGTGGGCCATCAAGATGATCGGCCAGTGCAGGCGTCCCCAGGTGGTGGTGAACTCGGTCTTGGTGAGGATGCCGCCGGTGTAGAGCGCCCCGGCGATGATGCCCATGGTTTTTTGCGCGTCGTTGCCGCCGTGCGCCAGGCTCACGCCCGCCGCCGACAGCAGTTGCAGATTGCGGAAGAGCTTGTCTACCTGTTGCGGCGACTTGCGCCGGAAAATCCAGTACACCGCGGTCATGGCGCCGAAGCCGATAATGAGACCGATGATCGGCGACAGGAAGATGAACAGGACGGTCTTGTTCCACCCGGCCGGCTGGATGACCGCCAGGGGATTCTTCCACCCTTGCACCATCGCCCGGGCGACGGCCGCGCCGGCATAGCCGCCAATCAAGGCATGCGACGAAGAGGTCGGCAGTCCCCACAGCCAGGTGAGGATGTCCCACACGATGGCTCCCACCAGTCCCGCCAGCACCACGTACTGGGTGACGATATCCAGGCGGATCATGCCCTTGCCGATGGTCTGCGCCACCGCGGTGCCGAAGACGAAGGCGGCGACGAAGTTGAAGAACGCCGCCCAGAACACTGCCACCGTCGGCTTCAGCACCCGGGTGGAGACCACCGTGGCGATGCTGTTGGCGGCATCGTGGAAGCCGTTGAAAAAATCGAAGGTCAGGGCTACTAAGATGGTGACGATGACCAGCCAGAGTCCTGGTTGCAACGGTGTGTTCCTCGCGAAGGGATGCAGCGCTTAGGCGCTCTTGAGAATGATCGCCTCCAGCACGTTGGCGGCGTCTTCGGCTTTGTCGGTGGCCATCTCCAGCACTTCAAACAGTTCCTTGTGCTTGATCAGGGTGATGGGGTCTTTCTGGTGCTCGAACAGGGAACCGATGGCCTCCCGCGTTACCCGGTCCGCCTCGTCTTCCAGGCGGTTGATCTCCACGCAGTAATCCAGGATGCGATGGTTCTTTTCCAGTTCGCTGACTGCCTTGTGCAACTCCTCCGACTGGCGCACGATCAGTTCCGCCAGGCGAATCGCCGCCGAAGGCGGGTTGTTGATCTTGTACATGATGAGGCGCTGCGCCGCGGCGTTGACGAAGTCCAGCACATCGTCCAGCGACGAGGCCAGGCGGTGGATGTCCTCGCGATCGAAGGGGGTGATGAAAGTCTGGTTCAGCTTGGTCATGACCCCGTGGGTCAAATCATCGCCCTTGTGTTCCAGTTCTTTGAGTTTCTCCACCTTGAGTTGAACGTTGTCATAGTCCCGCAACAGCTCTTCCATCATGCGCGCGCCGGCAGTGACATTGGCGGATATCTGCTCGAAAAGATCGAAAAACTTGGTTTCCCGCGGGATGATGCGGACCATCTACGCTCCTTGCCAGGGCCCCGGCGCCGCCGAATGCGTCTTCCACTTCCCGTAAATCGTTGGCTCTACGTGGGATGAAAACTATCTCACGCGGCCAAAGCTCAGGTCAAACCTCTGGCGGGGGTGCAGGATTGGACACGGCGCGACGGGAAAATAATCGCCGCAAGCCGCGCCACAGCCAGCGCGCGATCATCACCAATAAGATGAGAAATGCAATGGCAACGGCCGCGGCAATGACGGGATGAGCGGTCGCAAACCATGTCAGTCCGACCGCAACCACATCCTCGCCGGTGCTGAGCGCGATGTTGGAAACCGGTTCGGGCGAGGGAGTGACTGCGGCGCGCGCTGCGGTCTTACTGCCGTGAGCGGCCAAGGCGATCGCACCGCCCAGCACCGCGCTGATGACTTGAGCCTCGGGCGATAGTTGGGCCGTGGCGCGATACGCCAGCAGCGCTGCCACCGGAACCCGTACAAAAGTATGCAGTGCGTTCCACAGCAGATCGAAAGCGGGAATCTTGTCGGCGAAAAATTCAACGATGAAAAGCGCGGAGGCGATGGCGATGATCGGCCAGTGCCCGAGAATTTCCAATCCCGGCGGCAGTCTGACCGCCTCCGCCCGCGCCAGCAGGCCCAGTGTCGCCACCGTGGCGTAGACGTTTAGCCCGGCGGCGAAGCTGGTGGCCACGATGAGGGCTACAGGTTGCATGTTGAAGAATGCATCACCGGTGAGCTTACCTTGCAAAAGGAAAAGGCCGCCCATGGCGGCCTCGCCTCTTTGCTGCTTGTGGAGCTTAGAGAGTCGATTCGATCTCGAAGCCCCAAGCTTCCAGCAAGGGTTCCGGAATGTACTTGGAATTCTTATTCCGGCGAGCCCACTCGCGCAGGCGCGTGGAACGAACGTACTGATCCGGCTGGAGCTTGAACTCGCGCACCACCTGCTCAAACTCAGTAATCGTCGGGGTCACCGGCCCGATCGGTTCCGGTTTGCCCCAGTTGGGATTTCCGCGTCGCTTTGCCATGATAAGTCCTACAACCTCGCTCTGTCTTAAGTATGGAATAGATAGGACCGGTGGAACGGAACCTATGGATTGGATTCTTCTTTCGCCGGTGAGGATTCAGCCGGGCAGCAGCTTTTCTGCTTGGCTGACCCTACAGGCATGGTCAGAGAGGGCCCGCAAAACGCACGATTCTAAGGTTTTTCCCCTTGCCGCGCAACTGAAAAATCCCGCGCGGCAGACTTTGGCGTAAGCAACTTCCGAATTCCGGATTCGCAATAATTGTTTTGCTATCAACGACCTGAAGATTGCAGACGGGCAAGCTTCCCAGTCTGCAACGACTTCAACCCTACAAAAAATAATAAGTTTCGCAGGCTGTTGGTTCGCTCCATCGCTCTGTCGGGTTCTCAATCAGGTCGATGTCGGACGACTGACAAGCCCCACAGACCGAGGTACCTTTTCACAGCATCTTGCGCAACTCGCGGCGCAGAATTTTACCTGATGGATTTCTCGGCACCGAGGGTACGAACTCCACCCGCCGCGGCTGCTTGTAGTGGGTCAGGCGGGAGGCGACCCAGTCGCTCAAGTCAGCCGCCAGGCGAGCGTTTCCGCCCTCCGGATCGCGCAGGACGATGAAGGCGCAAGGAATCTCCCCGGCATTCTGGTCGGGCTGGCCGACCACCGCGCAGTCGCGCACCCCCGGATGCTCCAGCAGGACCGCCTCGATTTCCGCCGGGGCGACAGCGAAGCCCTTGTACTTGATCAGTTCCTTGCGGCGGTCCACGATGTAAAAGAGCCCACGCTCGTCCATCCGTGCCACGTCGCCCGACCAGTACCACGCGCCGCCGTCGCCGGGCCCGACCCCGGAGGGCAGGGGACGCAGCACGTCCGCAGTCGCCTCGGGAGCGTTCCAATAGCCGAGCATGAACTGCGGCCCGCGCATCACCAGTTCGCCGATCTCGCCGGTTACGGCCGCGCGTCCGTTCTCGTCGATCAGCATGCAGTCGGTGAGAGCCACCGGGTGTCCGATGGAGGCGAGCACGGCCAGGGGGCCGTCCTCGTATCCGATATGGGTAACCGGCGACGCCTCCGTCATGCCATATCCCTGGGCGACGCGAATCCCGGTGAGCTCGATGAAGCGGCGGCCGAGTTCCGGGGCCAGGGGTGCCGCGCCGCTCTTGGCCCAGCGCACCTGATGCTTTCGCGGGAATTGCCCCTGCTCCGCCAGTTGGCAGAAAGCGTTCAGAACCGGCGGAACCAGGGGTATGAAGGTGATCCCCTCGCGCTCGATCAGCTGCGCCGCGCGGACGGCCTCGAAGCGTGGCATCAGCACCAGTGTGCCTCCCAGCACCAGGGTCGGATTCAACACCACGTTGAGCCCGTAAATGTGGTACAGCGGCAGAAAGCAAAGCACGATTTCGTGCGGCCGGAACGGGGCGGCGTCGGGCGCGATGATCTGGTAGACGTTCGCCACCAGGTTGTGGTGGGACAGCATGACGCCCTTGGGAAGCCCGGTGGTCCCGCTGGAGTAAGGCAGGGCAGCGACGGTCGTCTTGCTGTCCGCGGCGAAATTCGGCAGCGGCGTGGTGCCCGGGGCCAGCAGGGAAGCGAAGTCCTCGCAGCCGGGCGCCGCCTCGCGGGTGGTGTATACGTTCCGCAGCGCCGGCAGTTCCCCGAGATTCATTCCGCCGATGAGATTGCCATTACTGACCAGCATGACAGCCCCGGAATTCTCCAGTTGGTAGCGCACCTCGCGCTCGCGGTAGCTGGGATTCATCGGCGTGGGGATGGCGCCCGCCAGCGTGGCGGCATGGTAGGCGGCGCAGAATTCCCAGGAGTTAGGCAGGAAGATGCCGATGCGCTCGCCTGGCTTGAGTCCCGCGCGGATCAGCCCGCGCGCCACCGATTCGACCAGTTCGCCGTACTCCCCGTACGAGATGCGTCGCGGCTTAGCACACGACGGGTCCACGATCGCGGTGCGGTCCGCGTTGCGCCGGCATGAATCGAGGATGGTGTCGTGCAGAAAACGGCCTTCAGGGTCGGCGAAGAGTTGGGTGCGCATGGAATCGAAATAGTTCCGCGCTATTTTGTATCACGAGGATTCAGCTGCGAGCCTGCAGCTTGCGCAGGAATTCCTGCTCATCCATGCGGTACTTGAAGGCTTTGCGGCCGTCGATGAAGACCACCGGCACCTCGTCGTTGAATTGGCGGCGCAGGTCTTCGTTGCCGTCGACATCTACTTCTTTCCACACAAAGCCGCCGCGGCGCGAGAGTTTGCCCAACGATTCCTTCACCACCTCGCACAGGTGGCAGCCTTTACGGGAATAGAGGACTACCTCGGGGCCGGGCATAGAACGCACAAGATACCAGAGCCGGCGGGCGTAGCTGGCGGAAACTGCGAAGCGTTCCGAATTCAGAAAAATCACCGTGGGCGAGGGCGCCCTTCGACAGGCTCAGGGCAAGCTCTGCGGGTGCGTGATTTCGCCCAGCGGCAGCTTGCGATTTTTTCCAACTTCTCGCGCACGAGCGGACATCCTACAAATTTGCGCGCCTGAGATTCCTATGCTGGCCAAGTGTGCCAATCCGGATTGCCCCGTCGAATTCAAGTACTTCCGCGAGGGACGGCTCTACGAGTTCGCGGTGACGGCGAAGGGGATGCATTGCCTGGACAGCGCGCCGCCGCCGAAAAAGTCGGGCCGGGAGATGTTCTGGCTGTGCGCCCAGTGCTCGCGGACGATGTTGCTGCAGTGCCACGGGGGCCAGGTGGAACTGGTGCGCCGTTCCGACCGCGCCGGCGCCGCCTAGCCGCTGCCCCCGCGCGGCGTAGGAGCTACGAGAAAGCGGAGGACCAGGAGGTCCTCCGCGTCTCTTTGCAGCCTGGCTGTTTCCCTCAGAACTGAGGCGGTTCCGGCTGCGGAGGAGGCGGCCCCTCGGGCCCCCGCCGCCGCTGCATGCGCTCGCGCATCCGCTGCTGCATCGCTTTGGCCTCGTCTTGCAGCTTGCTCCACTGATCCTGGGTCAAGAGGGCGCGGATGGCGAACTGCATCCTCGCCGTGGTCTTTTCCAGCCCGGCGCGTCCCTGGGCGATCTGGTCAATCAGCGTGTTCACCGCCCCGGTATCCGGCTGGTAGGCGTCGAGCAGGGAGCGCAACTGTTGCTCCTGCGTGCGCAGCGCCTCCGCCTGCTGCTTGAGCTGTGGTTGCGCCTGGTCGAAGATCGCCTGGATCTGCTGCACCTGCGGCTGCGAGATTCCGACCTCCTGCACGATGCGCGGTTCCGTCCACCAGGCCATGAGCGGCATCCCGCCCGGTCCCATTATCACCCGCGTCCGCATGCCCATCGGGGCTCCCGGCGGCGAACCGCCCGGTCCTCCCGGAGGCGGACCCTCCTGCCCCAGCATGAGACTGCCCGTGAACACCAACATCAGCAATAGAACGTTCTTAATCATTTCGTTCTCCTTGACGATTTCCGGCTCGGGTGTGTGCTCCCGCCGGGGAATCCCGATCCTGTTCCACGAACAACGCCGCCGGAGCCAGCGCGTCGGGCGATTGCCGGTCCAGTTCCTCCGCGATCGCGGTCAGCAGCGCGTTCGGATCAACCGCGACGGGGGCGTGGTGCGCCGCAACCGCGGGCGGCGCGGCGACCCGGCTTGGAATTCCCACGAATCCGATGGCCGCGGCCAACAACAGCGCGGTCGCCAGAGCCCATTGCCAGCCGGCGGTCCGACGAGCTCGCGCGGCCGCCAAAATCCGGCTTCTCTGCCGCCGCCACTCTGCATCCGTGCGTTCCGCAGACTGCGCCACCGCCGCGCCGAAATTCCGCAACAGCGCTCGGCGGTGTTCAACCCGCTCCGCGCACTCCGGGCACTCCCGGATGTGAGCCGTCCCTTCGGCATCGCCGCAGATCAGCCTGGCAATCTCTTTGTTGTCCAGATGTCCCGCAATCATTTCGCTACCGCCTTCTGCACTGTCTCCAAAGCCCGCATGAGATGCACCCGCACAGTCGATGCCTTGAGTTCCAACACCGCGGCGATTTCCGTGATCTCCATTTCCTGCACGAAACGCATGATGAAGATGGCCCGCTGGCGCGCTGAAAGCCGTTCCACTACTGTCCACACCTGCCGCACCTGCTCCTCGGCGATGAGTCGCCTGTCAGTGTCCGCTCGCGCATCGGCAAGTTCCTCGGCGAGATCGACAGGAGCCAGCGGCTGCGCCGTCACCCGCCGCCAGAACATCAGCCGCCGGTTGCGGATGTGGTCGCGTGCCAGGTTCACGGCGATGCGCGCCAGCCAGGTACCCACCTGCGCTTCGCCGCGAAAGCTGTCCTGCGCCTGGTAGGCACGCAGGAAACATTCCTGCGTGAGCGTCTCGGCGGCGTCGCGGTCACGCAGGATGCCGAGCAGCAGGGTGTAAATGCGCCGCTGGTGATCGCGCACCAGGGCTTCGAAGCTCGCCTCCGCTGGAGTTGCTGCCGCCGGCCATGCCACCGCGTTCATCATTGCTCTCGCCGTCATAGACGAAATCCCGCCGCGCGCTGTTTACACGGAAAAGGAAAGGCCCGGGAGTGGGAACCCGGGCCGGTGCGAATTGTGGTGTTTACCGTGGCCGGCTGGCCGGCGGAATGATGCCGTTGGAGCGCAGGTACTCCACCATCTGGCCGTAGTGATCGAAGCAGTGCCCGAACACCAGCGTCGCCATCGAGAGCCGCGTGGTTTTGCCGCTCCCGAAGGGGCTCTGGATCCACTCGGTCGCGTTCTTTTCGTTGAGGCTCGCCTCCGCCTTGTGCATGTAGGCGAAGGAGTCCTTCAGGTACTTCACGATCGCGTCCTTGCCGGTGATCGAGCCGGAGCCGTTCTCGTTGGAGATGTCCACCGGCGCTTTCTCGCCCAGCATGGCGGCGCCGATCATGTAATTGGTGGTGGCCACGTGGCGCACCTGCAGGGCGAAAGTGCGCACGCCCTGGAACTCACCCTGCGTGGGCGCGTAGTTGTACTTGTCCTCCGGCATGGCCTCGGCAGCGGAGACGAATTCGCCCTCGACGTTCTTCAAAGCGTTGTCCATGACCTTCTGCAGGGTGGGTGGTTGTTGTGGCGCCTTCTGCTGCGCCGAGACCGCGACGCAGAAAAGCAAGCTGAGAGCCCCCAGGCAAAGAAATCGTTTCATCCTCTGCTCCTCCGAATTTGGCGATTTTGTGATTTGGTGATTGGCGATTGCGTGAGAGATTCTCCTGACGCTGAAGCAATCACCCAATCGCCAAATCACCCAATTCTTCATCCGCTGACCGGCGCGGTGGTGCCCAGTCCCTCGGCGTGCAGGCGATGCGTGCGCGCGGTGATCAACCCCAGCAGCAGGCCGACCGCCGCCGCGGCCATGGCTTCTGCCATCCCATAGCGGTTCGCCAATTCGCCCCACAACGCGCTGCCCGCCGCCATCCCACCTTGCAGCACCAGCAGGTAGATGGACAGCGCGCGCGCCCGCACCCAGTTGGGACACATGGTCTGCGCCGACACATTCAGGCTGGCGACGATAAAGATCCAGGCCACGCCGGCGGCGAACAACACCACTGAAAGCACCCAGAACGTTCCCACCCAGCCGGAGGCAAACGTCGCCAAGGCGAACACCACCGTCGCCCCGGCTACCAACGCGTCGATGGACATCATGCGCCGCAGCGCCGGCAGCGCCGCCGCACCGCCCAGTGCGCCCAGGCCGAAGAATCCCAGCATGGCGCCGTATCCGGTCGAGCCGAAAGGCCGCGCGATCAGCGGCAGCATGGCCAGCAGCGCGCTGGCCGACAGGCTGAACACCCCGGTTCGCACCAGCACCGCCTGTACGGCGCGCGAATCCTTGACGTACTGCAATCCCGTCTTCATCGCGCCGCGCATTCGCTCCCGCGGCAGCGAGGCGTCATGGACGTTCTTCCAGCGGAGCAAGAAGAAGATCACCCCGAAGAACGAAGCCGCGTTAATCAGGAAGGCGATGCCGGACCCCGCCGCCGCGATGACCAGGCCTCCCAGCGCCGGACCGACCGCGCGCGCCACGTTATAGCCGGCGGAGTTGAGCGCGATGCCCGACGCCAGCTGCGGCGGGGAAACGATATCCGGCGTGATCGCCTGCCACGGCGGATCGTTCACCACCGCTCCCAATCCCATGAGGAAGGTGAAGGCCAGCAGGATCCATGGAGTCATGACGCCGGCGATGGTCATTACGCCCAAAGCCGCGGCGGCCACCACCATCCATGTCTGAGTGAAGATGAGGAACCGCCGCCGGTCGACGATATCGGCCAGCGCGCCCGCGGGCAAAATCACCAGGAACACCGGCAGGCTTTGCGCCGCCTGCACCAGCCCGACCATCAGGGGAGAGAGGGTGAGGTTGGTCATCAGCCAGCCGGTGCCCACGTTCTGCATCCAGGTTCCGGTGTAGGAGATGACCGAGGCGATCCACAGCGAGCGGAAGAGCGGCTCGCGCAGCGGCCCCCAGGCAGTACTGCGGCCGCGGTCGCGCATTTCGATCGGAGTAATGGACTTGCTCAATTCCGCCATGAGTCGCGAGCGCCGCTCGTCCCCTGAGGCCCGGATCGGGGCACACCCGCGCCCTCACCCGTGAGCTACTAATTTATACGTAGCAGCCGCCGTTTCGTGAGCACTACTTTATCCACAGGGGATGATGGTTAACAGTTCCAAGTGGGCTGCGTCCTTGGCACGGAGGTGGATATGAAGATTTTGAGGATGGCAGTCTCGACCGCCGCTGTGCTGATAGCCGCCGCGGCCTTTGCTTCCCCCATTTTTGGCACCTGGACCGGGGAGATGAATGGCAAGCCGATCTCGCTCACCTTCACGCATAGCGAGAACCGCGCGCGCGGCAACCTGGTTTTTGCTGGGATGAACGCCGCGCAGCCGCTGCCCATCAGCGACTTTCACATGGTGCGCAAGGCCGAAAGCGGCTTGTATCCCTTCACCATGGCCTTCCGGGCGGCAGATTCGGCAGGCAAGTCAGTGCGCTACGAGATCGAGCAGACCAGCCCGACGGAAGCGACGCTGCGGAACATCGATGATCCCAGCGCGCCGCCGGTGAAGCTGCAGAAGCAGAAGTAGAAATGTTGATTGGATGATTGGGTGGAATTGTGATTGGGGGATTGCTTCCGAGCCAGGAGAATCCTCATTAACGTCAATACCCATCACCCAATCACCCAATCACCCAATCAGGTCGCGCTCTGCCGACTGCAGGAGATGAGAGTCGAGCGCCGAAGGCGCGGAAGAACGAGCAGCCCGCGGCGTGAGCCGCGGGTCAGCGGAAACAAGCATGGACGAGGAGCCCCGAAGGGGCGACAGAATTGCAGGGCGCGAAAAGGAATCTTTCGCCCTTCGGGAACTCAGGGCTCAATTTGCGGAGCACCCACGGCTTGCGCCGCGGGCTGCAAATTCTGACGCCGCTTCGCGGCTGGAAGTGGCTGCCATTGTCTTTGCAACTTTCATTACCTGTTGTCGATAGGGAACCTCGAACCGCTACCCCGTGGTAAACGCCAGCGTCAGCAGCGTCTTTTGCTCCATCTCGTGCGCCTTGGCCGAGCCCGTGGACGGGCTGGCGCTGGCCGAGCGCTTGATCGACCGCACCGGGATCCCCCGCGCCAGGCGCCGCAGCCGCGGCATCACGAAGAACAGCGCGCCCATGTTGGCCGGCTCTTCCTGCACCCAGATGACCTCGCGCGCATTGGGATGACGCGCCAGTTCCTCGGCCAACTCCTTCTCCGGCCAGGGATACATCTGCTCCAGGAAAACGATCGCCGTGTTGCTGTCTTTACGCTTCTTGCGCTCCACGCGCAGCTCGTGGCCGATCTTGCCGCTGCACAGCAGGACGCGCTCGCCGTTCGGCACCTGGGCGTCGGGCAGCACGTTGTGGAAGCGCGGCCCCGACAATTCCGCCAGCGGCGACACCGCGTCGGGATGGCGCAGCATGCTCTTGGGCGTGAACACGATCAGCGGCTTGCGCCACCGCCGCAGCGCCTGCCGCCGCAGCAGGTGGAAGTACTGCGCCGCGTTCGACGGCTGGCAAATCTGAAAATTGTCGCGCGCCGCCAGTTGCAGGAAGCGCTCGATGCGCGCGCTGGAGTGCTCCGGACCCTGCCCTTCGTAGCCATGCGGCAGCAGCAGCACCAGGCCGGAGAGCAGTCCCCACTTGTCCTCGCCGGCAGCGATGAACTGGTCGATGATGATTTGCGCGCCGTTGGCGAAGTCGCCGAACTGCGCCTCCCACAGCGTCAGCGTCTCCGGATAATCGCGGCTGTAGCCGTAGTCGAAGCCCATCGGCGCGGCCTCGGACAGGGTCGAGTTGTACACCTCAAAGCGCGCCTGGCTGTTGCCCAAGTGCTGCAGCGGGATGTAGTCCTCCTCGGTCTCGGTGTCGATCAGCACCGCGTGCCGCTGGTTGAAGGTGCCGCGCCGCGTGTCCTGGCCTTCCAGTCGCACCGGCGTGCCTTGCAGCAGCAGGGAAGCGAAGGCTATCGCCTCCGCCATGCCGTAATCCAGCGGACGCTTGCCCCGTCCCATCTCCGCCCGCTGCTCCAGCAACTTCTTGATCTTGGGATGGATGTGGAAGCTGTCCGGATATCGCGCCAGCGCCTCGCCGATGGCGTGCAGTTGCTGCTCGGCGATGCCGGTCTCGACCTCGTACTCCGGCAGGTAGCAGCCGCCCTTGTAGTGCGACCAGTACTCGGGCAGGGTGGCGAATTTCGGTTTCTTCTTCATCGCCGCGCCGCGCTTCTGCGCCTCGGCGAATTCGGCGTGCACCTTGTCGGCTAGCGGCTGCGCGTCGGCGCCGATCTGCTGGGCATAGATCTGGTACAGCAGGGGGTGCTTCTCGATTTGCGCGTAGCGGATCGGCTGCGTGATGGTCGGATCGTCGATCTCGCTGTGTCCGTGGCGGCGGTAGCCGATCAGGTCCACCACCACGTCGCGTCCGAAGGTGTAGCGATAATCGAGCGCCAGTCGCGCCACGCGCAGCACCGCTTCCGGCCGCTCCCCGTTGACGTGGAAGATGGGAATGGCGAGGCGCTTGGCCATGTCCGCGGAGAAGCGCGAGCTGTGCTCGTCGACGGGATTGGTGGTGAAGCCGATCAGGTTGTTGACAATGATGTGCAGCGCGCCGCCGGTGGTGTACGCCGGCAGGTGCGCCATGTTGAGCGTCTCCGCCCAGATGCCCTGGCCGGCGAAGGCGGCGTCACCGTGCAGGGTGATGGCGAACACCTCCCGCTGGCCCGTCTCGCCGCGGCGCACCTGCTTGGCGCGCGTGCGCCCGATGGCCACCGGGTCCACTGCCTCCAGGTGGCTGGGATTGGAAACCAGGTGCATGCCCACGCGCTCGCCATGGGGCCCGCTGTAATCGCCGGTAGCGCCGATGTGGTACTTCACGTCGCCGCCGCCCAGCACGCTGCGCGGATCCACGTCTTCGAAACGGGCGAAGATGTCGGCGGGGTCCTTGCCCACGATGTGCACCATGACGTTCAGCCGCCCGCGATGGCTCATGGCCATCACCACCTGCTGTGCCTCGTAACCCGCGGCGGCCTGCATCAACTCATCCAGCATGGGGATGAGCACGGTGCAGCCCTCCAGCGAAAAGCGTTTGGTTCCCAGGTAGCGCGCCTGGATGACCTGCTCGAAGAGGTCGGCGTGGACCAGGCGGTCAAGCACACGTTGCTGATCAATGGCGGGAGCGGGGCCCTCCAGCCGCTCCTGGATCCAG
>DASUBK010000427.1:0-2411 GCA_035763305.1 Terriglobales bacterium
GACCGCGCCAAGGACCTCATCAAGTCCGGCGGCGAGTGGATCAGCTCGGTGGACGTGGAGAACGCGCTGGTTGCGCATCCGGCAGTGCGCGAGGCGGCGGTTATCGCCGTGCCGCATCCCAAGTGGGCCGAGCGCCCAATCGCCGTGGTGGTCAAGCGCGACGGCGTAGCCATCGGCGAAGCCGACCTGCGCGACTTCCTTATGCAGCGCTTCTCCAAGTGGCAAGTGCCCGACGCCTTCGTCTTCGTCGACGAACTTCCCCACACCTCCACCGGCAAGATGCTGAAATTCGAGCTGCGCAAGCGCTATCGCGACTGGGATTGGGGCAAAGTCGCCGCCAGCGACTAGTCCGCTCCGGCTACAAGGGCAAAGTCGTGATGAGCCACGATCTGGACGTGTATTGACGAACCCTCGTATGCGTGTCCCCCGGCCGCGTTTCATTGCCACCAGCACCTACTACGATCGCGCTCCGCGTGCCACAATATCTTCCGCCCATGCGCTTCCGCTTCGGCCTCTTCGAGCTCGACGGCGACACACTGGATCTTCGTCGCCAGGGCCAGCCTGTCCACCTGCAGGCGCAGCCCAAGCAGGTGCTAGCCTGCCTGGTTGGCAACGCCGGGCGCATCGTCACCCGCGAAGAGTTACAAAAGAGGATTTGGGGCGATCAGACCTTCGTGGACTTCGATCGCGGCCTCAACTTCTGCATCGCGCAAATCCGCTCCACCCTTGGCGATGACGCCGCCAGCCCAACGTATCTGCGTACCATCCCGCGCCAGGGCTACCAGTTCATCGCGCCCGCGGAGCGGATCGACGCGAGTGGCTGCCCGGGCGAGGCGCCGGGGCCTGCCTCGCCGCCAACCGGGAGCGCACACGGAGCGAGGAAGCGACAGGGTAGGACCCCAACCTTCGTTTATCTCACCGCGCTCCTGCTTCTGGCCTCCGCCGCCGGCGTGCTGCTCCGGCTGACCGCCGCGCCCCAATCCGCTCCCGTGGTCGCGGTGGTGCGCTTCGACAACGAAACCGGCGACGCCTCCTTCACCCGCTTCAGCGACGCCCTCACCGATACCTTCGTCGAGCGCCTGACCACGCTCAGCGCCGGCCGCTACGCGGTCATCGGCAACGCCCAGGTGCTGCGCGGCCCGCGCGATCGCCGCGACCTCGTCGCCATCGCCTCCAGCCTTCGCGCCAGCTACGTCATTCTCGGCCAGGTCCAGGCCTACGGCGGCCAGACCCGCATCCTGGCCCATCTCATCCATATGCCCGAGCAGACGCACGTCTCCGTCACCCGTCTCGACCGCCACGTCACCAACCCGCTGGACGTCGAAGCGGAAGTGGCGCAGGCCATCGCGCAAAAATTTTCCTCCCCCCTGGCCGCGCGCGACACCTCACCTGTGAACGAAAAGCACTGACCCGCGGCAACTTCCGAACTCATAACTTCCTAATCGTGGGAACGGCTGATCTGTGTTGCCCTGCGGTGCGCGCGGGCTTTGAATAGCGCGCGGAGGCCGCTTATGCCTGGATCGAACGCACCGGCACACCAGCCCACGAACACACCAGCGGCGTGGTCCCGCCGCTCGCTGCTCAAGCTAGCGTCCGCGGCTGTCCCCCTGCTCGGGGTGCGCAGCCTCTTCGCCGCGCCGCAACCAGCCCCGAATCCGGCGCCGTTCGTCCCCGACGGCTTCCCCAGTCATCCTCCGGAGATGGTGCGGGAAATGGTGCTGGTCTCGCACTTCAACGAGAAGCGGGTGCGCGAACTGGTGGAAGCGCGACCGGCGCTGGCCCGCGCCGCTCACGACTGGGGCTTCGGAGACTGGGAGAGCGCCCTCGGTGCCGCCTCGCACATGGGCAACCGCTCCATCGCTGAGTACCTGCTCAGCAAGGGCGCACGGCCGTCTCTGTTCTCCGCGGCGATGTTCGGCCAACTCGAGGTGGTGAAGGCCTTCCTCGCCGCGCAGCCGGATGCCTACCGCATCCGCGGCCCACACAGCATCACCTTGCTGGCCCACGCGCGCGTGGGCGGCGCCGCGGCCCGCCCGGTGTACGACTTCCTGCAATCGCTCGGCGATGTCGAGGACACTCCTGCGCCGTTCGCGCCGGAGGAGGCTTCCGCGATCACCGGCACTTACGTCTTCGGCGGCAGCGGCGGGCAGGAGGTCGAAGTAGACTCGGACACGAAGATCTATCTCGGCAGCAAAATGTACTCCCGCCCGCCACAGCTCAACTGGACCCGCAAGGGCACCATGACGCGCCCGCTCTTCCATCTTGGCGACCACACGTTTTATCCCGCCGGCGCGCCCGCGGTCCGCATCCGCTTCACCCAGGACGGAAGCGACATGGTGATGACGGTGAGCGACCCGGATGTCGTGCTCACCGCAAAGCGACGGAAAATGTCCTAAAGCTCGGATGGACAT
>DASUBK010000428.1:0-8493 GCA_035763305.1 Terriglobales bacterium
GCGCCATGTTATGGACGCTATTTATCGTACTGCTCACTCTCTGGCTGATCGGAGTGGTGAGCATGTACACGCTGGGAGGCTTTATCCACCTGCTGCTGGTGCTGGCAGTGGTGGCGCTGGTGTTCCAGTTGATCACCAGCAAAGCTCCGGCGTAGTCCATGGGGATTACGGTTTTTTCAGCGGCCCGGGCCGCATTTTCATCTCAGGGAGGAAGCAATGAACAAGGACGAACTGAAGGGCAAAGCGAAAGACGCGATCGGCCGCGGCGAACGCCAGGTCGGCGAGTGGACCGATAACGAGAAGATGCAGGGCGAAGGCATGGCTCGCCAGGCAGAGGGCAAGGTGCAGAAGGGCGTCGGCAAACTGAAGCAGGCCGGCGAGGATGCGCTGCGCGATCTGCGCAACAAGCAGGATCGCCACGACGACAGCGACACCGAGCGGAAGGACCGGGCAGCGTAGTTCAGTTGCCGGTTGTCAGTCGCCGGTTGTCAGTCGCCGGTTATCAGTCGCCGGTTATCAGTCGGGCCGCGGGAGATCGCGGCCCTTCCCTTGTGTGGCACAGCCGCCTGTGTGGCACAGCCGCCCTCGGCTGTGTTTGCGAAGTACGGGCGTCGAATTCGCCCTCCCACCAACCCTGCCTCTCCTTCCGCTTTCCGACATCGCGTTCTCGCGCCGCCCACTTTTCCCTTGACTTTGCCTCTTTGCTCCGCCAATGATAGTCGTGTATGTCTTATGGAAATTATTTAAGCGCAAATATTTTCTTAAAGATAATACAAAATTTCTCTCCTGTTCTCTCGCCGCACCCCGCTCCCCGCTCCCTGATTACTTCCCCGCCACTCTCCGCTCCCGGCGCGCCCCACGGTATCGAACGGTATACCGTTCCCATCTCGTTGATCCCGTTGCCGGCCCCCCGGGGGGGGAGTATCGCGGCAATTACTTAGCCGGATGGTCATCCGCCGCGGCCCACCCCGGTCTCGGCTGTGCCGCCTTCGTCGGGCTACAATGCCGGGCGCGTTTCCTGGAGGTTCCGTGAGCCCGATCCCCAAGCTCCTCGTCGTACTATGTTGCGCGGCTCCTCTCGCCATGACGCAATCGCCGGCCAACTCGCTGCCCAAGTGGCCCAACCTCAAGACGGGGCGCTCCATCGTGCGCTCGACGCATGGCATGGTCGCCTCCAGCCAGCCGCTGGCCTCGCAGGTCGGCCTCGAGGTTCTGAAAAAGGGCGGCAACGCGGTGGACGCGGCGATCGCCATGGCGGCGGTGCTCAACGTCACCGAGCCGATGATGACCGGCGTGGGCGGCGATATGTTCGCCATCGTCTACTGGGCCAAGACCGGCGAGCTGAAAGGTCTCAATGCCAGCGGGCGCGCGCCCAAAGCGCTCAACCTGGAATATTTCCAGAAGAAAGGCATGAAGCGTGTCCCCTTCGTGGGCATGGAGCCGATCACGGTGCCGGGCGCGTTCGACGGCTGGTGCACGCTGCGCGACAAGTACGGCACCATGCCGCTCAGCGAGTTGATGCAGCCTGCCATCAACTACGCGCAGAACGGATATCCCGTGATGGAGAAGGCGGCGGAGGATTGGGCCGAGGAGGTCAACAAGCTGAAGCGCACGCCGGCGGCGGCGGAAACCTACCTGATCGACGGCCGCGCCCCGCATCCCGGCGAGATCTTCAAGAACCCGCACCTGGCGGCGACCTTGCGCACCCTGGCGCAGGGTGGCCGCGACGCGCTGTACAACGGCCCGATTGGCCGCGCCATGGTGGACTACTTCCAGAAGAACGGCGGCTTCATCACCATGGAGGACCTGGCGGCGCAGCACGCCGAATGGGTGGAGCCGATCTCCACCAACTATCGCGGCTACACGGCGTACGAACTGCCGCCCAACGGCCAGGGCCTGACCGCACTCATCGCGCTGAACATTCTCGAGGGCTTCGACCTGGCGTCGCTGAAGGACCAGCCCGACCTCTACTATCACCTGCGCATCGAGGCGATGAAGCTGGCCTTCGCCGACCGCAACCGCTACGTCGCCGACCCGCACTTCGCGAAAATCCCGATTAAGGAGCTGCTGTCGAAGGAATACGCGGCCCAGCGGCGGGCGCTGATCCATAACGATTCCGTCATCGAGAATCCCCAGGCGGGCGAGGTCTCCCCCACCGGTGACACTACGTATTTCACCGTGGTGGACAAGGACCACAACGCGGTGTCGTTCATCAACAGCCTGTTCGAGGCGTTCGGGTCGGGAATCACGGCCGGCGATACGGGAATCATGATGCAGGACCGCGGCGCGGGCTTCTCGCTCGATCCCAACCATCCCAACCACATCGAGCCGGGCAAGCGGCCCTTCCACACGCTCATTCCGGCGATGCTGTTCAAGGACGCAAAATTCCTCATGTCCTACGGCGTGATGGGAGGCGACATCCAGGCGCAGGGGCACGTGCAGGTGCTCACCAACCTGATCGACATGGGAATGAACCTGCAGCAGGCGATCGAGGCGCCGCGCTTCCGCTACCTCGGCGGCGACCGCGTCTATCTGGAGCCGGAGATGGGCGAGGACGTGATCCAGAAGCTGATCGAGCGTGGCCACAAGCGGGCCTCGCCGCCGGAGGGCATGACCACGCTGCGTGGCGTGATGGGCGGCGGGCAGGCGATCATGATCGACCTGGTGGACGGCTCGCTCATGGGCGGGTCCGACAACAGGAAGGATGGGATGGCGCTGGGATATTGAAGAATCGGGTCATCTCACCATCGGGTGATCGAGACCTTCAGATCACCCCAGGTAGATCACCCGATCACCGGATCATGAGATTACTCGTATCGCAGTGCGACCATGGGATCGACGCGCGTGGCTCGCCGGGCGGGGATGTAGCTGGCCAGCAGCGCCACCACGGCAAGGATCGCGGTCACGGCAGAAAAGGTCACCACGTCCGCCGGATTGACGCCGTACAGCAGCGTCGCCAGCAAGCGCGTGAGCGCCAACGCCGCGGCCAGACCAATGCCAACGCCGGCCAGGCAGAGCGCCAGTCCCTGGCGCACGATCATGGCGACCACGTCGGAGCGCATCGCGCCCAGGGCCATGCGAATGCCAATCTCGTGCCGGCGCTGCGCCACGGAATAGGAAATCACGCCGTAGATGCCGATGCCCGCCAGCGCCAGCGCGATCGCGGCGAAGCCCCCCAGCAACAGCATGGCGAAGCGCCGCCGCGCCTGTGAAGCCTCGATGATCTGGTCCATGGTAGCGACGTTAAATACCGGCTGGTCGCGCTGCGCTCCCATCACCTGCCCGCGTACCGCATCGACCATGCTGAGCGGATCGGCGTCGGAGCGCACCACCACCGACAGACCCGACGCGCCCTGCTGCATGAATTGGTCGGGTACCTGGGTCAGGGGGAAGTAGATCTCCTCGCGCGCCGATTTGGCGGTGGCATCGGCGTCCAGCCCCCAATGCTTGACGTGGCCCACAACACCGATGATTTGCACCGTGCCCACGACCCGCAGGCTGATGCGCTGGCCCACCGGGTCCTGGCCTGCGAAGCGCTCGCGCGCGAAGACGTCGTCAATCACCACCACGCGCGGGGAGGAGGTCGTGTCCTGGTCGTTGAAGAAGCGCCCGCGCAGCAGCGGGATCTTCATTGCGTCCTTATAGCCCGCGGTGGTGACGAAGAACATCGCCAGGCGCAGCTGCTCCGGCGGCGCCGAGGGCGCGGCGCCCATCCAGTAGTCCACCTCGCTGTCGCTATCGCTGAGCGGCACCAGCGAGGTGATGGCCGCGGCGCGCACTCCCGACAGTGCCTGCACGCGCTCCACCAGCTGCGAGAAAGCCAGCCGGATTCCGGCCGCCGACTTCAGCGCCTGCGGCGACAAGGCTACCTGCATGGTCAAGACATGCCGGGGCGCGAATCCCGGATCGATGCTCCACAGCCGCGACAGGGTGCGCACCATCAGGCCGGCGCCGATCAGCAGCATCATGGCCACCGCGAACTCGGCGGCGACGAAGACGTTCTGCACGCCGTGACGCGCGCTGCCGCCGCGGCCACCTTCCTTCAACGCATCCTGCGCCTCTCCGCGGGCGCCGAACAGTACCGGCGCCAGGCCGAATAACAACCCGGTCAGCAGCGATGCGGCCAGCGCGAACCACAGCACGCGCGCGTCAACGCCGATGGTCTGGGCTCGGGGAAGCGTCTCCGGCAACTTCTTCAGCGCCGCCTGGGTGGTGAGCGCGGCGCAGAGTACGCCCAGGCCGCCCGACAGCAAGGCCAGCAAGAGACTCTCGGTGAGCAGTTGCCGTATAAGCCGCCCGCGGCGCGCGCCTAACGCCACGCGGACCGCGAACTCGCGGGTGCGCCCGGCGGAGCGAGCCAGCAGCAGGCTGGCGACGTTGGCGCAGGCGATCAGCAGGACCAGGGATACCGCGCCCAGCAGCAAGTACAGCGTGCGCCGGCTGCCGCCGACCAGGTCATCTTTCAGGGGCCGGGCCACAGCTTCATGGCCGCCGTTGGTCTGCGGATATTGCTGCGCCAGCCGCGCGGCGATGGCGCGCATTTCGGCATCGGCTTGGGCGACAGTCGCGCCATCCTTCAGCCGTCCCACCACGGCCAGCCCGGGATGCTGCGAGCGGTCGGTGAGGAAAGACGGATCCGCCTGCCCCAGCGGCAGGTAGAGCGGCGCCGTGCGCTGGAACCAGTAATTGGAGGGCAGAACGCCGATGATGGTGTACTGCTTGCCGGAAAGCGTCAGAGCGCGGCCCAGCACGTTGGGATCGCCTCCCAGGTGTTGCTGCCAGAAGCCGTAGGTAATCACGGTGACCGGAGCGCCGCCCGGCCGGTCTTCCGCCTCGCTGAACACGCGGCCCATCAGCGGGGTGATTCCCAGCAGCGGGAAGAACTCCGCCGACACCTGCTGCGAGCGCAGGTACTCCGGCTCGCCCAGGCCGGTGAGGTTGACGTCTTCGCTGCGGAAGGCGGCCAGGCGCTGGAACGAGGTCGCCATGCGCTTCCAATCGAGGAAGTTCGGATACGCAACTGAGGTTGTGCCGAAGCGCGGCTCGGATTCGTAGACTCGCACCAGGCGATCCGAATGCTGGTAGGGGAGCGGCAGCAGGAGAACACCGTTGACTACGCTGAACATAGCAGTCGTGGCGCCGATGCCGAGCGCCAGGGTCAGCAAGGCCACAACGGTGAAGGCAGGAGCGCGCAACAGGATGCGCCCGCCGAAGCGCAGGTCCTGCCCCAGCATCTCCAGCCACGGCAGGCTAGCCTGATCGCGATAGCGTTCCTTCGTGGGCTCGAGGCCGCCCAGGCGTAACAGCGCTTGGCGACGCGCTTCCGGCGGATCCATGCCGGCGTGGAGATTGTCGGCGATGTGCATCTGCAGGTGGGTTTCGAGTTCGGCGGCGAGGTCGCGGTCGCGCCTGTGCCGGTTGAAAAGTCCTCCCACACGCAACAGCAGCGCCCGCATGCGTCTCATCGCCGCACCTCCGCTCCTATGGCAAACCAATAGAACGATGCCATACGTCCTATGGGATTGCAATACGAAGTTCCCAGCGGGAAAGTTCCGGCAATTCAAAAGGGCCGGCGGGAAAGCCGGCCCAGAGGCTCTGCACCTACGTGGGCTTGGTCAGTTTTGAATGATGATCTTCTTGACCTTCGGCTTCTCGTCTTTCTTCTTAGCCGGCGGCTTCTGAGCGGGAGTTGCCGGCTTCGACTGCGCCGCCGGCTGCTGGTTGTCGGGCAGCGGCATGATGAGGCCGTTATCGATCTGGCCCTGTGCCGGTTGGGGCGGAGTCTGCGGCTGAGCCTGGGCCGGCGCGGGCGGCATGCCACTGGGCTGCACGCTGGAAGGCTGCGCGTTGTCCGGCAGAGGCATGATCAAGCCGTTGTCGACCTGGCCCTGCTGCGGTTGCGGCGGAGTGTTGTGGGGAACCGTGGGTTGCGGCGCCGGTTGCTGCGCTGCCGGCGGCCGAGGAACTTGTTGCTGCGCGGGCTGGGTTTGCGGCGGCTGCGTCTGGCCCGGCTGCTTGTCGTCCGGCAACGGCATGATCAGCCCATTGTCGTTCGGGCCCTGCTGTTGCGGCGGCTGCTGCATCGCGGGCGGCTGCTGTGTGGGTTGCTGGAGCTCCGGTTGCTGCTGTGCCGGCTGCTCCTGCGGCGGCTGCGGCTGGCCGGGCGGCGGATTTTCCGGCAGCGGCTGGGCGACGCTGGGACTCATCTGCGGCTGGACCGACTGCGGAGCAGCAATTCCCTGCTGTCCACCTTCGGTGGGCTGATTGGTTTGCCGCTGCTGCCCGGGCTGTTGGTTGTCGGGCAGCGGCTGCAGAATCTGGTTCAGCGGTTGCTGGTCTTCTTGTGGAGGAGGCGCCTGTTGAGCTTCGGGCAGCGGCTCAGGCGGCTTGTCCGGTTCGATCACTACGGAGTTGTCGCGGCGGCGGAGCAGGACCGGCCCGCCTTCGCGCTCGCGGGCCTCGCGCTCCACCTCCATTTTGTTGTTGACCTTGGTGTCGCTGACGCGCGCCACCTGGCCCAGCGGCTTGCCTTCGGCGTCGAGACGCGTCGCCATGGTGACGCGGGCGTTGGCGCCGCGCGCCTCCTGCGCCTTAGCGTAGTAGAAGTCGGCCGTCTCGCGGTCGCCGTCCAGCTCCGCCAGGTAGCCCATATTGTTCAGGGTGAAGGCATTCTGGGGATCGAGCTTGTACGCCTGAAGGAAGTCCTTGCGCGCGGTGTCGTGATCGTTGCGGTTGATGGCGGAAACACCTTGCAGGTTCAGGCGAACGACGCGGGCGGCGGGCGTCTGCTCCTTCTCCATCAGCTTGCGCAGCTTGTTGGCGTTTTCGGCGGCGATTTCGCTGATTGGCTTGCCGCGCCAGTCGGGGTTCATGGTCACCACGATGGGCTCTTCGGAGCGGGAGAAGGCGGAACGCTGGTAGTAGTTCATCGCCTCCTCATACTCGCCCTCCTTTTCGCGGGTGAAGCCGAGGTTGTTCAAGGTGAAGGGATTCTTGGGATCGAGAGCCAGGGCCTTCTGCAGCAGCAGGTCGGCCTCGGGGGCGCGGTCTTTATTGAGCAGCGAGATGGCCGCCACGTTGTAGCGGTTGATGTTCATGGCCGCGTCTTCGGCCTTGCCGGCGACGTCGGAGACAGCCTTGCCCTGCACGGTCTTGGAGGTGGAGGCGACGACGGTGGCGTCGGAGCGCTGCTCGGCGGAGAGCTGGTAGAAGCGCTGGGCGCGGTCGAGATCGCCTTCCAGTTCGGCCATGTAGCCGAGATTATTGAGGGTGAAGGGATCGTCGGGATCGAGCAGGTAGGCGCGGTAGAAGAGCTTCTTGGCCTTCTCGTAGTCGTGCTTTTTGACGGCGGCGACGCCTTCCTGGTTCAGCTTCTGAACCGGAGTCGCCTTGCTGCGCTTGGGCAGGGTGATGCGGATGCCGCCGTCACCGGCAAACAGGGTGCCGGCCAGCAACAGAACGGATAGACAGCCGATGACCAGGGGACAGGGCCGATGCATGAGACGAGATGAACCTCCGCGAAACGGTGCGCTTGCAAGCGCGGCGCCACGACCAGCAGCCGCTTTCCTTCTCTCAATTGGATGGGAATAGTTGAAACAGGTTGGCTGCTAAGGTTCTCTTTTTGGTAGCGGGATGCCGCATCCAGAGCGGCTGCCGGGCGACCATCAGGCGAGCGAAGCGCATCCAACTTTGCCCAGGAGCTGGTCCGAAGGAGTCCCATGAAGCGCCTCGTTGCCCTGTCTGTCCTCATATTGTTTACTTCGCTGGCCGTGGCCCAGGAGCAGAATCCGGCCTCGGCTGGCGCCTCGACGTCCACCAAGACCAAGACCGCCGGTGCAGCCACCGGGCAGCAGCCGTCGGACGCGCCGCCTGAGCAAGCGAACGATCCCAACGATCCGCTGTTCGGAGTGCCTCCCATGCCGAAGGGGAACGTGTCGCTGGTGGGCGGCACGGTGGCCAAGATCGATCGCGTGCGCGACAAGCTGACGGTGAACGTCTTTGGCAAGGCGGGCAAGATGGACGTGAGCTGGGATGAGCGCACCCACATTTTCCGCGACGGGACGGAGACCACGGAGCGCGGCATTCAGAAGGGCGACCGGGTCTACGTGGACACCATGCGCGATGGGCACAAGGTGTTCGCGCGCAACATCCGCATCGTGACCAATCTCCAGCCGGCCGACGCGCGCGGGCAGTTGCTGTCCTTCGATCCGCGCAGCGGAATGATGGTGGTGCACGACGACCTTTCCGGCCAGCCGGTCCGATTCCGGGTGAGCGACAAGACCGCGGTCAAGGGACGCGAGGGCGCGGGAAGCGTCGGCGACCTGGTAGCCGGAGCGCTGATCGCGGTGCGCTTCGCGCCGGGCAAGGAATACCGCGGCGTGGCACGAGAAGTTTCGATCCTGGCCAAGCCGGGGAATACCTTCCTGTTCGCGGGCAAGATCACGCACCTGGATATGCGCTCGGGGGTGCTGTCGCTGGCTAACCGCACCGACA
>DASUBK010000429.1:0-6500 GCA_035763305.1 Terriglobales bacterium
AGGACTTTATCGGCGACCGGCCGCAGGCGCGGGTCGTCGGTTTGGAACGGATGCGCGGGATTCCCCATCGCATTCATCATAGCAATTCAGCAGGCAGCAGTCAGCCATCGAGATTCGGGACACGTCCGAAAAAACCCAACGCAGAGGACACAGGAGACGCGGAGGATACAAGAGAATAAAAACCTCCGCGTCCTCTGTGTCCTCTGCGTTGGATTTTCTCTCAATCCCCGGGCAGATTTAATGGCTGTGTGCTGCGTGCTGATTGCTGATTGCTATCTCCGCAGCAGCAGATCCGTGAGCACAAAAGCGAGGAACACCACCGAGATCACCCCGTTCATGGTGAAGAAGGCGGCGTTGAGTTTGCTGAGATCGTCGGCGGAGACCAGCGAGTGCTCGTAGGTCAGCAGCACGGCTACAGCGGCCACGCCGGCCAGCGCCACCGGCCCCAGTTGCAGCGCCAGCGCCAGCGCGGCGAGCAGAAGCACGGCGGCCAGGTGGAAGCTCCGCGCGATCCACAGCGAGCGCGCGATACCGAAGTAGCGCGGCACCGAGTGCAGGCCCGTCTCGCGATCGAAGTCGTAATCCTGGCAGGCGTAGAGCACGTCGAAGCCGGCGCCCCAGAACATCACTGCCCCGGTCAAGAGCAGGATGCGGGGATCGAGCGAGCCGCGGACGGCGATCCATCCCGCCGTCGGCGCGCAGCCCATCGCCAGCCCCAGCACCAGGTGCGACCAGCGCGTGAAGCGCTTGGTGTACGAGTAGAGCAGAACGATGGCCAGCGCCACCGGCGACAGATAAAACGCCAGCGGATTCAGTTTGGCCGCCGCCAGGATCAGCAGCAGGCTGGAGGCGATCACGAACACGACGACGAATTGACGCGACAGCAAGCCTGCGGGCAGCGCGCGCATGCGGGTGCGGGGATTGTCGGCGTCGAAGCGGTGATCGGCGAGGCGGTTGAAGGCCATCGCCGCCGAGCGCGCCCCCACCAGCGCCACGCAAATCCAGAGAAGCTGGTAGCCCGTGGGAATGCCGCGCGCCGCCAGCACCGCCCCGGTCAGACCAAAAGGCAGCGTGAGCACGGAGTGCTCCCACTTGATCATCTCCAGGGTGGTGGAAAGGCTGCGCAGCAGGGGCATCGAGGTGATCATAGCAAAGCAAGCGGTAGCGCCGGCGGATCTGTGTAGCGCCGGCATTCTGCCGGCGGGCCCGCCGCCTGCAAGGCGGCGCTACTTCGATCCGGCCCGTCCCGCCCACTTCTTCCACATCGCGGGGTCGGCCAGCATCGGCATGTACACGCCGCCGACCACGGACCGCGCCTGGAAGCCCTCCTGCTTGCCGCTGTCGGTCCAATACCAGTCGGTCAGCGGCACGCGGCTGGGCGATTCGTTGAGGAACTTGCCCAGCGGAGCAATCAAGGCTTCAAACTGCGCCGGTGTGGCCGCCAGCGTGGCCGTCCAGGTTTCCCAGTCGAGCTTGGTGTAGAGGCTGCGATTGTCGAGCGGCAGGCCGAAGGCGTTCAGGTGCTTCTGGTAGAACGCCACCTCGGTGTTGGCAACCGCCGGTGGGAACAGGTTCAGGCCGAGGACGCGGTCCCACACCAGGTTGTACTTCTGGCTCCAGGTGCCCGGCTTGTCGAAGGCCAGCTTGTAGTGATCGCCATCTTGCGCGCGTGGAATCCAGTCCTTGGCCATCTTCTCCGCCAGATGGAAATAATTGTCGGCCTCCTCCGTGTGGCCGGTCATGCGCGCCAGTTGCGCGTAGCCGCCCAGCGCCAGGATCGCCTTGATGGACAGGTTGGCGTTGTGCGCCAGGTGCCCGGCGAAGTCGTCGGTGGAGAGCTGGTTCTCGGGATCCATACCCTTGTCGCGCAGGTAGGCGGCCCAACGCTGGAGCAGCGGCCAGTAGTGGTTAGCGAAGTCGGCGTTGCCGTCGACGTGCGCCATCGCCGCGAGCATCAGCAGCATGTTGCCGCTCTCCTCCACCGGCATCTGGTCTTCCTCCGTCTTCTCGCCGCCGCCGTAGACCTGTCCGTCAGCGAGCGGATAGGTTCCCAGATCGTGCGGCGCAAATGGGAAACGCCAGTGCGTCGAGGAGGCGTAGTCGAGCACCGGCCGCAGCTGCGCCTTCAGCAGATCGGGGTTGAACAGCAGGAAAAACGGCGACGACGGGTACAGCACGTCCACGGTGGAGATGCAGCCGTTGCTGAAATTCTCCTTGGGAAACAGCATGGGCGTGCCGTCGAAGTCGGCGGCCAGCTTGTGCGCGGCGACGGTCTGGCGAAAGGCGAGGATCGCGAGCTGGGCGTAGGCATCGCCGCCGACGCGGCGGAGGTCGGCGGTCAACTCCTGATCGAATTCGCGCGCGCGGCTGTCGATGGAGGCATAGTCGAGCTCGGCCTGCATCAGCATCTTGCCCGGACCCGAGCTTCGCCAGTAGGGCTGCAAGCGGCGCTGCATGTATTCAATCGCGTAAACATCGTCGTAGGCGAGCAGAACGTGGCGGTTAACCGGGCTCGCCGCGACCGTGCCAAGATCAAACACGGACGCCAATACCGGCCGGCCGCGTGAAGACGTGGGAATGTCGAGATTGTCGGCGGTCGGCAATGGCCTGCCGGCGGCGAAGGCGGCCTCCACATCGTCTCCCGCCCAACCGACGGAAGTGCCCACGCCCGGCTGGCTGGGAACGCCCACCAGGAACGAGCCCCAGTCAATGCGCAGGTCGTCGCCTGCCTTCTGCAGGACAGGTTGCTGGAAGTCCGACGAGCGCAGCACCTCCATCGTCTCCAGGTGCTCGCGCGCCCACGTCAGCTGCTGGGTACGGTCATTCACCGCGAGGTCGGCAGCGGCGTCGAACAGCACCTGCACGGCATGGGAAGCGCCATCGCGCGATTGCGCGGAGAGGGTCAGATACGTTACCGGCCGCGACATGAGTTCCAGATCCTGGGGCAGCACGGGCGAGAGAAAGCCAACGGTTAGCCGCACCGCGCCGGCGTCGAACTGGTAGGTGCTGCGGGTGGGCGTGACCTCCAGCGAGAACTGCTGCGCCGGCTCGACAGCGGCGGGAGTGTCGCCCATCCAGCGATAGGCATGCCCGTCCACGCGCACCAGCCCCGTCAATTGCTGGCGATGGCCGGTCCAGTGGCGCGTGGGACCGTCGGTCAGGCGATCGTTCATCGACCAGATGCTGAAGTAGGGATCGTGCGTGACCAGCGGCACCGCCGGCGGACGCAAGTTTTGCGCCGCGGCCGCGGATGCCGCCATCAGCAGTACACACGCAAGCTTCGTCTTGATCATTGCGCCACGATTTCACCACAAAGGACGCGAAGGACACAAAGGACCGGTACATAAAGACCTCCTTCGTGCGCGTCGCGTCCTTTGTGCTGGCTTGAATACTTACCGTTTCCGCTGCCGGTAGCGGAAGTCGAGGCTAAGTACGCCGTTCTGATCGCGCAGGGCAATCACCGAGAAGTTGCGGTTGATGGCGTACTCCAGTTGGATCACCTGCTGCGCCGAGCGCGACAGGTCGGTGATGTAGGTGACCGTGATGTTGCGCGAGACCTGCTGCTCGATGGTCACCTGCGCGGTGGGATTGTTGGTGTCGGCGGTGGTGCCTTCCAGCTCGGGAGAGATCTTGATGCGGCTGACCCCGAACAGCTTCTGCACCCGGCTGCTGGAAGCCGAAGTCAGGGCCTGGCCGAGAATCGCGTTGGAGGCGCTTTCGGTGAAGCTGGGATTGGCCTCGCTCACAATGGCCGACTCCTCGCGCGTCTTGCCGAAGGCCAGCAGGGCGATGATGTCGGTGGTCGGCAGCGGCGGATCGGAGCGGTAGGTGGTGCTCAGGCGATCGATGGGCCCGTGGAAACCCAGGGCAATGTCGTAATCGCGGACGCGGGTGGTGACCTCGACGTCCAGCACCGGCTCGATGCGCACCGGATTGGTGAAGGTCACGTCGCCGCGCTCGATAGTGTAGCGGGTGCCGTTAAAGCTGACCTCGCCCTCGGTGATATCCACGCGGCCGAGAATGAGCGGGCGGTCGGCGGTGCCGCGCAGGTGCACGTCCATGTTGCCGGAGAGCTTGGCGGCCGACATCTGCACTTGCAGCTCCGGGGTGGAGACAATGTGCAAATCGAAGTGCACGGCGGCCAGCGGCGAGTTGGGGTTGGGCACCTGCGACGTCTGGCGCGCCTTCGCCAGCACGGTCGCCAGATCGAATTGCGGGCCGGTCGAGAAGCGCATCACCGTAAGCGTCCCGCTCAGCAGAAGGTTTTTTGGCGTGCCGGTGAGCAGCAGATCGGCGTCGGCGGTGGTGCTCACCCCGGCGGGATATCGCAGGCGAATCCCGCTGCCCTTGGCGCTCAGATTGAACCCGAGAGTCTGCCCGTAGGACACGAAGCCGCCCAGGCTGACCGCTCCCCCGCCGGTCTCGGCCGTGAGCTTCTCCACCTGCACCCGGTCCTGGTTGAACACCAGCGTGCCGTTGATATTGCTCAGGCCGTTGGGAAAGTTGATGTAGGCAAGGTCGCCCTTGGTGATCGTCATCCGGCCCAGCAGCACCGGCCGCGCCATGGTGCCGCGGAATTGCAGTTGAAAGGCGGCCTGCCCGCCGGAATGCAGGTTGGCGTTGAAGGTGTGCAGCAGGGCGAGATTGATTCCACCCTCGCTGCGCAGGTCGAGGGCGCCGCCGCGCTGCAGCGCGATGGTGCCGGAGGTATTGACGTGGGTATCGGTCCCGGTCAAGCGAAACTGCGCCAGTTGAAAGACCTCGTGGTTGACCGTGAACTGAATGGGGCCGTCGTTGGTGAGGCGAACGCTTTCGAGTTCCGCGCTGAATTGCGGGATGTTGCCGGTGAGAACCAGCAGGTCCGGCTGCTTCAAGGGACCGGTCAGGGTAACGGTGCCGTCGGCCGAGGAGTGCCCCGTGACCTTGGCCGCGGTGAAGGCAGTGAGCAGCGGGTCAAAATCGAGCCGCGCGAAGCGCACGTTGAGGTTGACGGGAAAGTCCTGGCGCAGACGCACCGTCCCGTCGAGGGTCAACTCGGCGGTACGGAAGCCGGTGCTGCCGCTGAGGCGCAAGACGTCGCCGGTAGTGACCGCCTTGACTTGCAACGTGCCGGCCGCTTCGCCGTTCAGCACCCAGTTGGTCACCTCGAGGGTGCCGTTGATGGAGGGCCGCTCGCGGCTGCCGCTTCCCTGCACTGCAAACGACATCTGCCCCGAGGTGCGAAAGCGCGCCGTCTGCAACTGGCGCAGGTTCGCCAGGTTGAAATTGCTGCCACGCAGGTCGAAGCGGAAGGCGGTGCTTTGCACGTTGTAAGCGGCGTTGCCGGTGATTTGCGCCCCGTTGTGCTCGATGACGATGCGCGAGGCCTGGATTTCGTGCCCGGAGACCACCAGGTCGGCGACGGCGGAACGGATTGGCTCGCCGTAGGCAACGGCGTCGGCGATGCGAACCGTGCCCGACCCGGAGGGCGCGCCGCGTGTGCCGCCGAGGGTTGCCGCTCCATTGAGCGTGCCGCTAATGGGCAACCGGTAGCCGGCGAGCGTCAACAGGTCGGAGAGCGGCAGGCCCTGGGCGAACATCCGGGCGGAAAGCGGCGAGCTGTCCTCTACCTGCCCTTTCACCAAGCCCACGCTGAAGTCGAAGCGAGCCTGCTGGTTGCCGCGGCGCAGGATGCCGTTGTGCAGCGCGGCTTCCGCGTTGGTGTAGTGCGCGTCCGCGGACAGGGTGTCGAAGCGCGCTTCCCCGCGATTGCCGGGCAGCGGGATGGTGAGGTCCGAGGCGCGCAACTGGCCGTTCAACACCGGGTCCTTGAGAGTGCCGGTCAGGGTGCCGTTCAAGGTGGCACGGGCGGCGAGCCCGGGCATGAAGGCGGAATGCAGGTGCAACGCCGCCAGCACGGGATCGAAGTCGTGCAGGCGCTCGGCGGTGACGGCGAAGCTCAACTGCGAATTGCGCGGACTTGCCGTACCGGACGCGGTGAGGTGCAACGAGCGCGAGGTGAGATCGAGCTTCCGGACGGCAATCGCGCCCGAGGCGCCGCTATAGCCGACGGCGACCGTCCCGCCCAGCGGCAACTCGCCGTCGTTGAGCCGCGCCGGTGGCGTGATGGTGAACTGCATGTCGGCCGCCGGGAGCGTGGCGGCAAACTTCCAGGTCGCATCGATGCTGCCGGAAACCGCGCCGGCGGGACGCATCTGGCGCAGCGGGATTCCGGGCGAAGGCACGGCCGCCGCGATCGCCGCCAGCGACAAGGCATGGGCCGCCAGGTGGGCGGAGCTGCTGCGCTCGGTGCGCGCCCAATCGCGCACCACGGCATCCCCGGTAACTGTCCCCCCAAATACGCGGGCAAAGATGTTCTTCAACGTGGCGGTCGAGGGATCGAGGCGGTACTCGGCGCCGCCGGCAATGTTCCCCATGCGCAGGCCGGCCACCGACCACTCGGCGTCGGCAAATTGCAGCTTTCCGCCGGCGGTGTAGGCGGCGCCGGTGGTATTCGCCGT
>DASUBK010000430.1:0-6025 GCA_035763305.1 Terriglobales bacterium
GGCGGTAGAAGAGGGACGCGGTGCACAGGCGAGGGCGCCTGGGCCACACAGATGGCGCTACAGGATCTTCTTGCCGAAGGCGGAGAGAGTGAGTTCGACCGCGAGGTCGGCGGTGCGGTTGTGCTCGTCGATCACCGGATTCACTTCCACGATCTCGAAGCTGAGCATGCGGCCGTGGTCGGCGATGATTTCCATCGCCAGGTGGGCCTCGCGGTAGGTAGCGCCGCCGCGCACCGGGGTGCCGACGCCGGGCGCGTCTTCGGGGTCAATCCAATCCATGTCGAGCGAGATGTGGTAGCCGGCGGTGCCGCGGCCGGCCATGCGCAGCGCCTCCTCGATGACCACGCGCATGCCGCGCTCATCGATGTCGCGCATGGTGAAGACCTCGACGCCGGCCCGGCGGATATTCTCTTTTTCCGTGTCGTCGATGTCGCGCACGCCCACCAGCACGCAGTGCTCAGGCTGGACTTTGGGAGCGAAGCCGAAGATGTTAGCCAGTTCCGAGGGCCACAGGTTCATGATGGCGGCCAGCGGCATGCCGTGCACGTTGCCGCTGGGCGAGGTGGCCGGGGTGTTGATGTCGGCGTGCGCGTCGATCCAGATGAGGCCGATCTGCTGGTTCTGGCGCCGGTAGAACTCGCTCACGCCGGAGACTGTGCCCGCGGCAATGGAATGATCGCCGCCGAGGACCACCGGCACCTTCCCTGCTTCCAGGGTCTTGACCACCAATTCGGCTTCCTTGGTGCAGGTCTGGGTAATTTCCTTGAGGTACTTGGCGTTGGCAGCGCCCTCTTTTTTCTGCTCGGCGATGGCGACGGAGACATTGCCAGCGTCTTCGACGACGTGGCCGATCGCCTCCAGCCGCGCTTCCAGGCCGGCGACACGCACGGCGGAGGGGCCCATGTCCACGCCACGGCGGTTCTGGCCGAGATCGAGGGGCACGCCGATGACGCGGATCTTCTTGGGAGTCACGCCGCCGGCGGTCGGCGGCGGAGGCACGGTCGGAGTGGGAGTTTCGGGCATAGGAGAAATCGTGTTTCAGTACGTCAGGATTTCAGTACGGCAAGGCCGAGGGCATAGTCGGCCGCAAGCAGCGAGGTACTGACATACCGATGTACTGAAATACCTCGCCGCCGATGTTTACGACTACGGATACAACCGATACAACATGCGCGCGAAGGGAATGGTTTCGCGCACGTGTTCCAGGCCGCAAATCCAGGCGACGATGCGCTCGATGCCCATGCCAAATCCCGCGTGGGGCACGCCGCCGTACTTGCGCAGGTCGAGATACCACTTGAAGGCCTCTTCCGGCAGGTTGTGCTCCCTGATGCGCTTCAGCAGCAGGTCGTAGGAGCCGATACGCTGCGAGCCGCCGATCACCTCGCCGTAGCCTTCGGGGGCAAGCACGTCGCAGGCAAGCGCCAGCTTGGGATTCTGCGGGTCCGGCTCCATGTAGAAAGCCTTCACCGCCGCCGGATAGCGATGCACCATCACCGGGCGATCGAACTGCGCCGACAGGAAGGTTTCGTCGGGGGAGCCGAGGTCGCCGCCCCACTCGAATTTGGTCTCCAGCTTGCCTTCGGCGTGGCCCTGTTGCAGGCGCTCCACGGCTTCGTCGTACGAAATCCGCGGGAACGGGGCTTTTACCGTCTCCAGCTTGCCGACGTCGCGGCCGACGGTTTGCAGGTCGGCGCGGCGGCGCTCCAGCACACGCTGCACGACAAAAGAAATCAGCCCCTCGCCCAGTTCCATGATGTCGTCGAGGGTGGCGTAGGCGACCTCGGGCTCGACCATCCAGAACTCGGTCAGGTGGCGGCGAGTCTTGGACTTCTCGGCGCGGAAGGTCGGCCCGAAGGAGTAGACCTTGCCCAGCGCCATGGCCGTGGCTTCGATGTAAAGCTGGCCGGACTGGGTGAGGAACGCCTGCTCGTCGAAGTACTCGACCGGGAACAGCGTGCTGGTGCCTTCGCAGGCGGCAGGGGTGAGGATGGGCGGGTCGGTGAGGATGAATCCGCGGTCGTCGAAGAAGTTGCGGCAGGCGCGCTCGATCTCGGCGCGAATGCGCAGGATCGCGGCCTGGCGCGGGCTGCGCACCCACAGGTGACGATGCTCCATCAGGAAATCAACGCCGTGCTCTTTGAGCGAGATGGGGTAGGGATCGTTCTCCGGGACTTTTTGGACTACCTGTACGTCCTGCACATCCAGTTCGTACCCGCCGGGAGCACGCTTGTCGGCGCGCACCTTGCCGCGCACGATCACGCTCGATTCCTGCGTCAGGCCCTTGATGGAGTCGAAGATTTCCGGCGCAACCTGGTTCTTGGCCACCACGCCCTGGATGATGCCGGAGCCGTCGCGGAACTGGGGAAAGAGCAGCTTGCCGCTCTCGCGCAGGTTGTAGAGCCAGCCGCGGATTTCCACCGTCTGGCCGTCGTGCTTGCCGATTTCGTCGATGCGGGACAGCGGAGCTTGCGCTTTGATCTGATCCACTTCCATTGGAGTCCTTAACCACAGAGGCCGCAGAGGATCGCGAAGGACCTGCAGCGGCTAAAGCCGAATTCTTTTACGCTCACTTACGGCACGGCTAAAGCCGCGCCCTCCCGTTGAGATTCCATCACCGTTACGGCATAGCTAAAGCCGTGCCCTGATACGAAAATCGAACCCACAGCGCCGTCAGGATGCCGGCGCTACACTGCGAGTTTGCGGTAGGCCTTGGCCATGCCGTCGTGGATTTGCGCCGCTTCCTTGCCGTCGCCGTTGATTTCCAGCAGCAGCGGCGGAACCTGGGGCGCCGCCTGCAGCAGGTCCATGGTCTCCTTCCAGTCAATGTTGCCTTCGCCCGGCCACAGGTGCGTGTCGTCGGTCTTGTTGTTGTCGTGCACGTGGGTGGAGCGGATGAGCGGCTTGAGGCTCTCGAACGCCTCGGGGATGTTGCTCATCATGTGCGCGTGGCCGACATCGAAGCAGATGCCCACGTCGTCGAAGTGCGCGGTGCGGATCAACTCCCGCAGCCGGTCGGGCGTGGACAGCTCGTTGGGAATGTTTTCCAGCAGCAGGCTGACGCCCAGCGGCTTGGCGAAAGCGCGCAGGTGCTCGATCGAGGTCATGGCGGACTCGAACTTGTGCTCGCTGAACTCCTCGCCGCCCTTGCCGATATGCTGCACCAGGAAGCGGAAGGGCACGTGCTCGGCGATCTCGATGGCGCGCTTGATTTCGTCCATGGCCTCGATGCGGCCCTTCTTGTCGGTCTCGGCGATGTTGACCGGCGGCGAGCCGCGGCGTCCCCACTCGTAATCGCTGTACATGGGCGAGTGCACCGAGTTGAGCGGAATGCCGGTGCTCTTGAACCAGGCGGCGATCTCGACTACGTGCTGGCGGCGGTTGGCGTAGTCCAGGTGACCGCGCGCCCCGAAGATTTCGATAGCTTCGGCGCCGGCGCGAACCAACCCGTCGAGCAGGCCGGGATGCAGCCGCTCTTTCACAAAGACGTAGGTGGACATCGCTTTCAACATAGCTATCAGTCGCCAGTCAGCAGTCGCCAGTCACCAGTTTTCAGAAGCCCAGGGCCTTGCCGTTGTTGCGGCCGTCGGGAGCGCCCAGCAGCTCGCCGGTCCTGGGATCCACGGCAATGCACTCGGCGTCACCCCAGTATCCTTTGCTCTGTTGCAGCTGGTGGCCCATTGTTTCCAGCAGATGAACGGTGTCGGGAGAGAATCCCGGCTCCAGGCGCGTGGAATCCGGCATCCACTGGTTGTGGAAGCGCGGCGCGTTGACCGCCTCCTGGATGTTCATGCCAAAGTCCACCACGCCCATCAGCACGTTGGCCACGGTGGTGATGATGGTCGGGCCGCCGGGCGAACCCAGCACCAGGAACAGCTTGCCCTCTTTGGTGACGATGGTCGGCGTCATGGCGGACAGCGGCCGCTTGCCCGGCCCGATGGCGTTGGCCTCGCCTTGAATTAAACCAAACCCGTTGGGCACACCCGGCTTCGACGAGAAGTCGTCCATCTCGTCGTTGAGCAGGAAGCCGAGGCCGGGCACCACCACGCCGTTGCCGAAACCGAAGTTGATGGTGGTAGTCACCGAAACCGCATTCCCCGCGGCATCGACCACCGAGTAGTGCGTGGTGTGCTCCGGTTCGTGGGTCGCCTTCGGCTGCGGGTGCGAGGCGGCGTAGCGGTCCAGTTCGTTGAACACCGCCGGACGCTTGAGGTCGGCGCTGCGGCTGGATTTCTCGAGGCTTACCGAATCCCTCCACGCCACGCCGTAGCGCTTGTCGATGAGCTGCGCCACGGGAATTTTGGCGAAGTCGGGATCGCCGAGAAATTCGGCGCGATCGTAGAACGCGCGGCGGAAGGCCTCGATGGCAAGGTGCGTGGCTTCGGCGGAGCGGCTGCCGTACTTCGCCAGGTCATAGCCTTCGAGGATGTTGAGCGCCTGGATCAGCGCAATGCCGCCTGACGAGGGCGGCGGCGCGCTGTAGACGTCCAACCCGCGATAGGTGCCGTGGACCGGCTGGCGCTCCTTGGCCTCGTAGTCGGCCAAATCCTTCTCGGTGATCAGGCCGCCGCCCTTCTGCACCCCGTCGGCGATCTGCTTCGCCATCGCGCCGTGGTAGAACTCCTCGGGATTCTTGGCGATGCGCTCCAGCGTGGCCGCCAATTCCGGCTGCTTGAAGATGTCGCCCGCCTGGTAGTAGTTGCCGTCGCGCTGGAAGATGCGGCGCGACTCGGGAAACTGCGCCAGGGTCTTGGCGTGGAACGCCTGCGCATCTTCGTAGGAGAGAGGATAGCCTTCGCGCGCCAGCTTGATGGCCGGCGCCATGACGGTGGCCAGCGGAAGCTTACCCCAGTGCTGGAGCGCGTAGGTCAGCCCGGCCACCGATCCCGGCACGCCGGCGGCCTTGTAGCCGACCAGGCTGGCGTTGGGAATGACGTTGCCGGCCTTGTCGAGATACATGTCGGCGGTGGCGGCGGCGGGCGCTTTCTCGCGGTAATCGAGGAAGTGCAGAGTACCGTCGGCCATGCGCACCAGCATGAATCCGCCGCCGCCGATGTTGCCGGCCTGGGGATGCACGACGGCCAGCGCGAAGCCGGTGGCCACCGCGGCGTCAATGGCGTTGCCGCCCTGCTGCATCATCTCCACGCCCGCCGCCGACGCCAGCTCGTGAACGCTGGTGACCATGGCGTGCTGGGCATGGGTGGGGCGTAGCGGCGCAGCCGTCGCGCAAGTGGCGAGGGCGAGCGCAAGCACCAGCAGAATCAACGATTTGCGCTGACGCGGCATCGGGACACGCTGCTCCGAGAGGCGGAAGGCAGAGTCAGAAGGCTAGCCTAGGGATTAGGGGAGAGTCAAATTGAGGAATCGGGTGATCGGGTCATCGGGTGATCAACGCGGAGGAACGGAGGGCGCGGAGGAATTTGAAATTTGTAATGTGAAATTTGTAAATTGCCGAACCTCTCCGACAACAATTGAAATTTCAGATCTCAATTTCCTCCGCGTTGGGTTTTTCTTAACTGCTCGGCGGATCTGGACCGACCAGCGTGGCCTTGGTGTAGGCCAGCGTGAATCCCATGCGCTCGGCGTTGCGCTGCGAGGTGGTGCCGGCGCGCGTGACCACCACGGCCAGATCGCAACCCGCATCGATGCCCTGCTGCAGGCGGCGGGCGATGGCGGCGGTCTGAATTCCGCGGCCGCGCCATGCGGGCAAAGTGCTGGTGCCCGCCAGCATCAGCAGACGCCACTGGGGACAGATCATGCCGGCGAAGGCGCCCACCGGTTCGCCGCCGGCCCAGGCAATCATGGCCAGCGAATGCGGCAACAGGGCCATGGGGAAGATCAGATCTTCCCAGCCAGCGGGAACCTGCGATTCTGCGAAGAAGCCGGCAAGCATGGTGCGCGTCCAGAGCATGGCATCGTCGGGCGGGCAGGAACGGAATTCGACGCCTTCTACCTCGCCGGCGAAGCGGTCGGCGGGAGTGAGGCGGCGCGCCATGACGTTGTTCAGTTCGGTCATCGCGTAACGACG
>DASUBK010000431.1:0-6820 GCA_035763305.1 Terriglobales bacterium
CCAGACACCGGCGAAGGCGAACAACTCGCCGTCCGCCATGCCGATGGAGTACGGCTGCTTGGCCTTGTCGAGCTTCTTCCACTCGTAGAAGCCGTCGGCGGGAACCAGGCAGCGGCGCTTCCTCAGCGCGTCGCGGAAGGCGGGCTTCTCGGCGGCGCTTTCGGCGCGGGCGTTGATCATGCGGGCGCCGATGGAGGCGTCCTTGGCCCAGGAGGGAATCAGGCCCCAGCGCAGCAGGGAAATGCGGCGGCGCGGTTGCTTAGGATCCTGCCGGATCACCGGGGCGCGGTCGGTGGGCGCGATGTTGTAGCGCGGCTGCCAGTCGAAATCTTCGTCCGGCTCGGCGCCGAAGCGTTCCAGCAGGACTTGCTTGTGGCGGGAGAGGCGGTAGCGGCCGCACATGGACCAATTTTAGAAGAAGCTGTCAGCTCTCAGCTATCAGCTCGTGGCTATCGAGAGTTGCCCCGAGGGCGGAGCAGCAAGCTACGGGCTGACAGACTGAGAGCTGATCGCGGACAGCTGCTACTCGTAGCGCAGTGCGATCATGGGGTCCACGCGCGCGGCGCGGCGGGCGGGGACAATCGCGGCCAGCAGCGAGACCAGGCCGAGCAACAGCGCCGCGCCGGCGTAAGCCAGCGGGTCGCGCGGCCCGACCTGGAAGAGCAGGCTGCGGATCAGGTGCGCCAGCGCCAGAGCGGCGGCAATGCCTGCGATCGCGCCGACAATCACCGGCCGCATGCCTTGCGAGGCGACCAGGCGCAAGATGCGCTCCGGCGTCGCGCCCAGCGCCATGCGCACGCCGATTTCCTGCGTGCGTTGGGTCGCCACGTACGAGACGACGCCGTAGATACCGATGGCGGCCAGCACCAGCCCGAAGGCGGCGAACAGCGACAGCAGGGCGGCGTCGAAGCGGTTGCGCTGCGACAGCTTGCCGACGCGTTGGTCCATGGTTTCGATGGACACCGGCAGGGTGGCATCGAGGCCGGCAATTTCTCCGCGAATCCACTGCGCGGTTGCCGCCGGGCTCATGCTGGTTCGCACGATGATGCTGGAACGTCGCAGTGCCGCCGTTTCGTGTCCGCGCACGACGTAGTACTCAGGATCGGGCGGCAGCACCAGGCCGCCGTTCTTGGCGTCGGCCGCCACGCCCACCACCGTGTACCACGGCCCTTGCAGTCCCGGCTGCAACTGCTGGCCGAGCGGATCGCCGTCGCCGAACATCTTCCTCGCCAGCGACTCGCTCAGAATGATGGAGTACTCGCCGGGATTGCGGTCCTGGTCGGTGAAGCCGCGTCCGCGAACAATGGGAATCTCCAGGGCGCGGAAATATTGTGGGCTCACCAGCCGATACGCCACCATCCCGCCGGTACCTTCCATGTAGCGCGGGCGGCCGCGCACCAGGATGGCGGAGTAGACCATGGCGCGCATGGCGCCGCCGGGAGGCAGGCTGTCGCTAAGGGCCAGCGCGGAGACACCGGGAAGCCGCTGCAGGCGCTGCTCGAGTTGCTCCCAGAAGGCCCGCTGCTGCGGCGCTTGTGCGTAGCGCTGGCCGAGAACGATGTTGGCGGTCAGCACGTGCGAGGTGGTGAAGCCCATGGGCTCGGTTTGCAGGTTCCAAAGCGTGCGCAGCAGCAGGGTGGCGCCGGCCAGCAGAACCAGCGAGACAGCCACTTGCGCGGCAATGAGCATTTGCCGGAACCAGGTGCGCCTGCCGCCGGTCACAGCGCGGCCGGCCAACAATTCGGGGGAGGGTAGGTGCAGGGCGGGCGCCAGTCCGAAGAGCACGCCGGAGAAGACTGAGATCAGGAGCGCAAACAGCAGCACGCGGCCGTCGAGCGAAGCCTGTTGCAGGCGCGGAATTCCTTCCGGCGCAATGGCGAGGAAGCCGCGCAGCAGAGCCCAGGCGAGCACGCATCCGGCCGCGCAGCCCAGCAGCGCCAGCAGCACGCTTTCCGTCAAAGTCTGGCGAATGAGGCGCAGCTTGCCGGCGCCCAGCGCGGTGCGCACCGCGAGTTCGCGCTGGCGGGCGGCGGCGCGCGCCAGCAGCAGGTTGGCGAGATTGGCGCAGGCGATGAGCAGCACCGCCAGCACCGCCGCCAGCAGCACCCACGAGGCCAGCTTGGAATCGTGAATCTGGCGCTCGCGCAGCGGCTGCAGCATCAGCTTCACTTCCTTGTGAAACTGCGGCGACACCCACTTCAGCGACTGCTCGAAATGCGGACGCAACGCGGCTTCCGCCTGCGTCACGGAGACTCCGGGCTTCAGCCGCGCGAAGGCGCGCACCACGCGCGCGGTGCTGTGAGTGGAGGATAGCTCCGCGTCGGTGAAGGTCATCGGCACGAGAACGTTGGCAGTCGCCAGATTCGGCAGCTCGAATGTGGCGGGCAGCACGCCGACGATGCGAGTCGCCTGGCCGTCGAGCGAAATGGTCCGTCCGAGCGCGCCGGGATCGCCGCCGAAGCGGCTCTGCCAGAGGCCGTACGTGAGCAGGGCGACCTTGCCGCCATTGGGACGGTTCTCCTCGGGAGTGAAATTGCGGCCGAACAAAGGCCGGATGCCGAAGGTGGGAAGGAAGGTTGATTCCACCGCGGCGCAACTCATGCGCACCGGGTTCTGCTCGGAGAGGTCGCAGTCGCTCACGCCGGTCCAGGCGGCGACGGACTCGAACCCCGGCGCGGTCTTCCAGTCCACGTAATCGTACGACAGCATGAACTCGTTGGGCTCGATGGGCGCCAGCATGCCGAAGGAGACGAGGCGATCGGCGTCGGGATATGGGAGGCTGCGGAAGAGGATGCGGTCCACCACGCTGAACACCGAGGTGGTCGCGCCGATGCCGACCGCCAGCGTCAGCACGGCGATGAGGAACAGGCCGGGGTTCCGCGCCAGGGCTCGGAAGGAATAGCGGATGTCTTGCACAAGGGAATCCACCGGCGCGATCCTCCGTGCTGCTCAGTCAGACACCGCGGCGAGGGCTTTGGTTCCCGGAACTCAGGTAGCGGAGGCGTGCTGGGCGTCGCCGGCGCGGCTCTCCTGAGTCAGGCTGCGCAAAGACAGATGCTTGCGGCGCAGCAGAACCAGCCCAAAGGGCACCGGCGCCATGTAGCCGCACAGCCACAGCAGGATGCCGCAACTCACCGCCAGCTCGCTGGGGACGGAGAAGACGTTCATGAGGGCGGCGATGACCATCAGTTGCGAGGTGCTGCCGCCGGGAAGCTGCGCCAATCCGCCGGCGATGCTGAAGCCGATCAGCACCACGCAGGCGGGGAAGCTGAAGCCACGCAGGGGTGCGGGGAAAGCGTGCAGCAACAGCATGTAGGAGCAGGCGATCAGCGTCCACATCAGCACCGACAGCGCGGCGACGGCCAGCAGCACGCGCGCGTTGCCGACGCTGCGCACGCCTTCCCCGAAGGATGCGGTGAGCGACGAGATGCGTCGCGCCAGCGCCGGGGAGAGCGGTGCGAAAATCCGCTTCAGCACCTGGCTGATGCGCTCCCCCTGGTGATGCAGGAGCAGGGCGGCAATTGCCAGCAGCGCGACTACGCCCAGCAACGCCACGCCGGCGCGGCGGAATTCGGTGATGTAAGGGAGGGTGTCCAGCCCCGCGCCAACAAAAAATGCATAGGCGACCAGCACGGCGAAGGCGCCCAAGTCGAAGATGCGCTCCACCGTCCACACGCCCAGCTGCGACGAGACCGTGACGCCCTCGTTGCGGGCGATGAGGTAGGGACGCACCATTTCGCCGGGACGCCCGAGCAGCGCCAGCCCGGTGAAGCCGATCAAGGTGGGAGGGATCAGGCCGGCAGTGCGAGGCTGGTGGGGCCACATCAGCAGCTTCCAGCGCGGGGCGCGCAGCAGCAGCGCAATCATGATCACGGCGTAGGAGGCGATGGCGTCGGCGGCGTTAATGGAGCGGATGTTGCGCCAGAAGACGGCCCAGTCGAAATGGCTCCAGTGGCGGACTTCGCGGGCGAAGAGATAGACCAGCAGGGCAATCACCGCCGCCGAAATCAATACCCTGGCTCGTCGCATCGAGGTCCTTGGCTACAACGTACGCGACGTTGGGATGCGGGTCAAACGGCTATCGGCTGTCGGCCGCCGGTCGGTGCAGCTTCCTGAATCCAGCAATTTTGACCTGAGAAAGCCAGCGAGTACTTCGTGTCCTTCGTGTGACCTTCGTGTCCTTCGTGTGAACGAAAAGGGCCGGTTCCCACGAAGGTCACGAAGGTCACACGAAGGGCATGGAAATCATTCCCGATGATTAGCCGGCGGCGGAAAGCCGATCGCCGATAGCCGACACCCCCTGCTGTCGTTTATGATTTCTCTTTCACGCAATGTCCATCTCCCCCTACGCAGTTCCTGCCGAAGAACGGGTCCGTACCCCGCTGAACCGGCCCCAGTCCAGGACGCGCTGGTACGCCGCCGCGCTGCTGGCTATCTCAGCCGTCATGTACCTGGGCACAGCGGCGACTCCGGCGCTGCTGGACGATGCCGACGCCTCCCACGCCCTGGTCTCGGTCGAGATGCTGCAGCGCCACGACTGGGCCGTGATGTACATGAACGGCATCCGCTACCTGATGAAGGCGCCGCTGCACTACTGGGCGGTCGCCCTCAGCTACATGGCGTTCGGGCAGACGGCGTTTGCCACCCGCCTGCCGGTCGCCTTGGCCATGGTGCTGCTGACGCTGATGTGCTTCGAGTTTGGGCAGCGCTTCTTTTCGCCGCGCGCGGGCCTTTACGCCGGCCTGGCGGTCGCCACCAGCGTGGGGATGTTCATCTTCACCCGCATCATGATCCCCGAGGCGATCTACGCGCTGCAGTTCACCGCCATTTTTTACCTTTTCCTGCGCGCCTGGACCGGCAGTCTGGACAAGCGTCTCGGCTACTGGGGCGTGGCGGCGCTGTGCGGATTAGCGGTTCTGACCCGCGGCCTGGTGGGCATTGTCTTTCCCCTGGGAGGGATCGTCGGCTTCATCATCGTGACGCGCAGCTGGAAGCGCTGGCGCGAACTGCACCTGGTTTCCGGATCGCTGATCTTCCTGGCGATTGCCGCGCCCTGGCACATCATCTGCGAGATGCGCGCGCCCGGATTTTTCTGGTCGTACTTCATCAACGAACACGTGAACCGCGCGCTGGGGACCCGCTATCCGCCGGATTATGACGCGGTGCCGCTGCTGTTGTGGTGGGGGCTGCACCTGGTGTGGTTTTTCCCCTGGAGCGTGTTCCTGCCCTACGCGCTGAAGCAATTGCCGCATCCCCGCAGCTGGGGCAAGGCGATGAGTACCGAGGCGCAAGCACGCCTGATGCTGTTCGTGTGGGCGGCGGTAATCATCGGCTTCTTCTCCATCGAGCCGGGCTCGCGCATGGAGTATTACAGCTTTGGGGCCTGGCCGGCGGTTGCGATCCTGCTCGGCCTGGGATTGGCGAGCGCCGAAGAAAACGTGCGCAGCTGGCTCCCGCGGCTGCAGGGTGGGTTGGCCGCGATCGGCCTGGCGATTGCCGGGGTGCTGTCGGCGCTGGTGTGGCGCGCGGCGCAGGTGAAGGCGACCGGCGACATCTCCCAGTTCCTCACCTACAACAAGCAGGACTACCGGCTGTCGATGGGCCACGCGCTGGACCTGACGCCGCAGGCATTCGCCGACCTGCGCGGACCTGCCATCGGCGCCGCTATCTGCTTCGGACTGGCGTTTACCGTGGCCTGGTTGCTGCGGCGGCAGAAGCGGAATCTGGCCGCCACCATGACGGTGGCGATCGGCATGGTCGGCTTTGTCTTCTGCGCCAACTCAGCCTACGGCATCTTCGAGCCGCAGATGTCGTCGCACGTTCTGGCGGTGGCGATGGAGAAGTACCTGCGCCCGCAGGACCCAATCGTCTTCTACGGCGAGTTCGGCGCCGGCTCCAGCATCTCCTTCTACACTCATCGCCAGGTGGTGATGCTGAACGGGCGCTACAACAACCTGGAGTTCGGCTCCTACTTCCCCGACGCGCCCAGGATCTTCCTCACCGATCCCGAATTTCCGCCGCTGTGGAACAGTCCCGACCGAGTGTTTTATTTCGTGCAGCCCGACGTGCGCCGCGCCGCGCTGGCGCGCCTGCCGGCGAACTCGTCGTGGTTATTGGCTCGCTCGGGGGGTAAGGAGATCTACGTCAACCATCCGCTCGCGCCCGACGAGAAGACGCTGGCGCAGCTACGGGCGGAAAACAAAGAACTCTACTGATCGCGTAGGGACAGGCGCCCTTGCCTGTCCAGCGGACGCGCATCCGTCCGCATACAGCCGGCGAGCTGCGCTCGCCTGTGCAGGCGGGGGCGCCTGCACCTACAAGAGGCGCCTGCACCTACGCGAGCTACTTGGGGCTGACCAGTTGCCATTGCGGCGCGGCGCCATCCTTGGGACAAGCCGCGCGGTAGAGCTGCACCACGAAGCGCGGTAGTTCTTCCTTCGCGGTGCGCGGGATGTAATCGACGACCGCCGCCGAGATGCCCTGCGCCGAAAATTGTGACTGGCAGTCGTTTTCATACACCTCGCCGAAATCTTCCAGCGTGCGTAGCTTGCCTTTGTCGAACTGGTAAATCTGCGCCTGCACGCCCTGCACGCCGTTTGTTTTCGTGTTGCGCGCCAGGAAGAATTCGTCCTGGCCGTCGCGGCTGAGATCGAAGGTCTGCAGCAGGCGGTCGTCGGCGACCTCGGCGCGTGCCAAAGCGGTGGCGCTTCCCGTGGCCGGAATCACCACGATCTGGTGCGCGATCGACTGCGGATCGCCGGGGCACTGCTCCACCCCGACCAGCAGCGCGCGCTCGTGCTTTCCGGGGTCGGAGAAGGCG
>DASUBK010000432.1:0-4711 GCA_035763305.1 Terriglobales bacterium
ACCGCCAACATGGCGGCGGGGCCGCTGTTCTGGACGCCCACGGTGGAGGGCCTCTACAACTACGAATCGATGCGCGACAACCCGGGGTGGCTGGAGGACCCGTCGTGGCACCTGGGACTGCCGCAGGCGATCGTGGACGACATCACGCGATCGCTGCAGCATCCCGACCGGCTGCCGTACTTCCAGATGACCGCGATGCGGCGGCCGACGCTGCGGCACAAGTTCGACCAGTTGCACCAGTCGGGCGCGGTGCTGCTGATCGGGACCGACAGCGGCATCCCGATGAACTTCCATTCGCAGTCCACGTGGCACGAGCTGGATATCTGGGTGAACAAGTTCGGCGTGGATCCGATGGAGGCGATCCGGGCGGCGACGTATTGGCCGTCGGTGCTGATGAAGGTGGACAAGGACGTGGGCACGGTGAGCGAGGGGAAGTTCGCGGACATCATCGCGGTGAAGGGCGACGTGCTGCAGGACATCGACCTGCTGCGCAGCCCGGAGATCATCGTCAAGCACGGGAAGCGATACAAGTAATCGGGTCATCGGCACGAGTCTTGCGGAACGAGTTCCGGGTGAGAAAGGTGACAACGGTTCGGGTAACGCAAACGACCCAGGGGTCCTTCGACTCGGGCGTTCGCCCTCGCTCAGGACGACAGCATTTCTATGGAGGCACTCATGAGATGGGTGATGGTTGTGTTGTGCGCGCTGCTGATGGGTGTGCCCGCGGCGGCGCAGGAGAAGGGATCCGATTCGCAAATCCTGCGGGACTTGCTGCAGGAGATCCGGCTACTGCGCCGGGACCTGCAGACCACGACCGTGGCGGCGCAGCGGGTGCAAATCGAGTTGTACCGGCTGCAATTGCAGGATGCGGCGGTGGCGCGCGCCAGCCGGGTCGCGGACGAGGCGCACGAACGGCTGGCGGACATTCGCGGGGCGCGGCAGCGAATGGCGGAGCAGATGCAGCGCTTCGAGGAGGACTCCGGGCAGGACCCGGTGCGGCGGCGCGAGATCGAGGAGGCCAAGCGGCAGTTGAAGTCGGAGACGGACCGCCTGGCGAAAGACGAAGAGCAGTGGCAGGCGAAATCGAGCGAAGCCGAATCGCAGTTGCGTGCCGAGCAGAACAAGCTCGACGCGCTGCACAGCGTGCTGGACGAACTGGAGCAGGCGCTGGCCAATATCGGGAGAGGCAATCAGTAAGGCGACCAACGCGGGGGAGGACGCGGAGGAGAAGAATTGAAAAATGAAAATTGAATATTGAAAAATGTTGTCGACCCGCAACGTTCCGGAATTGTTCAATTTTCAACATTCAATATTCATTTCTTCTGTTCTCGGTATGTACCTGGGCCTTCGTTCCTCCGCGTGGGGTTCGGCGCGCTATACTCGCGGACTTATGAGATACCCTCTAGTTCTCTTGCTGGTCGCCGCCACGGCGTTCGCGCAGAGCGGCTCCGCGGTGCGGCAGAAGGTGGACGCCTACCGCAAGGCGCACGAGGTAGAAATCGTGCGCAGCTTCGCCGATCTGCTGGCCATGCCGAACCTGGCCAGCGACAGCGCGAACATCCGCCACAACGCCGAGCAGATTTCGTCGATGCTGCAGGCGCGCGGGGTCAAGACGCGGCTGCTGGAGGAGGAGGGCGGCCCGCCGATCGTGTTCGGCGAGCTGGCCGCACCGGGCGCGCGGCACACGCTGATCTTCTACGCGCATTACGACGGCCAGCACGTGGATAAGTCGCAATGGGCCGCCGACCCGTGGCAGCCAACGCTGCGTGCGGGCAAGGTGGAAGACGGCGCCCAAGAGGTGCCGCTGGAGTCGCTGAGCGCGCCCATCAATCCCGAGTGGCGCATCTACGCGCGCTCGGCGGGAGACGATAAGACGCCGATCCAGGCGCTGCTGACCGCGCTGGACGCGATGAAGGCGTCGGGCATCCCGGTGGGAATCAACGTCAAGTTCTTCTTCGAGGGCGAAGAGGAAGCCGGGTCGCCGCATCTGCCGGCGGCGATCCAGAAGTATGCCGAGCTGCTGAAGGGCGACGCCTGGCTGATCTGCGACGGCCCGGTGCACCAGACGCGGCGCATGCTGGTGGACTTCGGCGCGCGCGGTGTGGTGGATTTCGAGCTGACGCTCTACGGGCCATCGCACGCGCTGCACAGCGGCCACTACGGCAACTGGGCGCCGAACCCGGCGGTGATGATGGCGCACCTGATCGCCGCCATGCGCGACACCAATGCTCACATCCTGATTCCGCACTTTTACGACGACGTGCAGCCGCTCACCGCCAGCGAGAAGCAGGCGATCCGCGAGATGCCGCCGGTGGAAGAGTTGATGAAGAACGAGCTGGGGCTGTCCTGGACGGAGAGCCCCGGGATGTTGCTGGCGGAGGCGATCTCGCAGCCGGCGCTGAACGTGCGCGGCATCGAGGCGGGCCACGTCGGCGACCAGGCGCAGAATGCGGTCTCGCCCGAGGCGCGCGCCTCGTTCGATATCCGCCTGGTGCCGCGGGAGAAGCCGGAGCGGGTGCAGGAGCTGGTCGAGGGATTCATCCGCGCGCAGGGCTACACCATCGTGCGGGAGACGCCCACGCTGGAGCAGCGGCGGCAGGCGAAGATCGCAAAAGTGGTGTGGGGCCCCGGCTATCCGGCGGCCCGCACCGACATGGACCTGCCGGTGTCGCGCGCCATCGTCAGCACCATCGAGGAGACGCTGGGCGGGCCCATTGTGAAGATGCCGATGCTGGGCGGCAGCGTCCCCATGTACCTGTTCAACGACAACCTGCACACGCCGGCGGTAGGAGTGCCGATCGCCAATCACGACGACAACCAGCACGCGCAGAACGAGAACCTGCGCATCCGGAATTTGTGGGACGGGATCGACGTCATGGCCGGGCTGCTGGCGGATGCGGAGAAGAACTGGAAGTGAGGAAGTTCCTAGTTTCCAGTTTCCAGCCTCTCCTTCCACCGCGCGTGGAAGTCACGGAACGCCGATAATGGTTAGCATAGCTAACTAAGTTGAGCTATACTCTCCGGGGTGAGGTGAGAGATGGCCGATCAGCAGAAGTTCATCGAAGCGGTGCGCAAGGGGGATGCGGCGCAGGTGCGGGCCATGCTGGCGGAAGATCCGGGGCTGGCGGCTGCGAAGGACGAGAAGAACCTTTCGGCGGTTCTCAACGCGCGCTACTACCGGCAGGAGGCGATGGTGGACCTGCTGGTGCAGGCCGGAGCGCCGCTGGATCTGTGGGAGGCGTCGGTCACCGGCCGGAGCCAGCGCGTGGCGGAGTTGCTGGATGACGACCCATCGCTGGCGCGGTCGTACTCGGCGGACGGGTTTGCGCCGCTGCATGCGTCGTATTTCGCGCCGCCGGAGGTGATCGAGTTGCTGCTGGCGCGCGGCGCCGATGCCAACGCCCCGTCGCGCAACGCGATGGCACTGCGGCCGCTGCACAGCGCCGCGTCAACCGGGAATCCGCGAAACGTGGAGCTTCTGCTGAAGGCGGGCGCCGATCCCAACGCGCGCCAGCATGGAGGATGGACGCCAATCCACGCCGCGGCGCAATCGGGCAACGAGGCGGTGGTAAAGCTGCTGCTTTCTTATGGGGCCGACGCGGCGGCGGCCAACGACAGCGGCCAGACCGCCATGGGGCTGGCGAAAGAGAAGAACCACGCCGGGGTGGTGAAGCTGCTGGAATCGGCGCTGGGCAGGAAGGCGAGCGCCTAGAAGATTGAGTGTGGAGTATCGCCTTTCGGGTCTAAGGTTCGAAGAACGGAGCCCGCAGCGGCTAACGCCGTTTCCATACAGAGCGCCCTTTCGGCACGGCTGAAGCCGTGCCCTCCCGCGACGGGACTGGCTTTCGACACGCGGCTGAAGCCGTGCGCTCCCGAACACGCGGCCAAGGCGCAGAAATACCGCATGTCCCTTCAGCCTGCTGAAGCCGTGCTCTCGCGAGCCAGCCGGGCCCCTCAGACGCACGCTGAGCGGTCCCAGGCGCTCCTAGTGCGGCTGCACCTACATGGCGGCGGTCATGCGGGCGGCGAGCACGGGACTGCGCAGGCGGCTGACGCGGTCGGCGCCGTTGCGCAAGGCCTGGTACTGCTCGGTCACGGACGCAATGGAGCCGGGGGCGAGCGGCATGACCGAGGCCGCCTTGAGCCGAACCGTCGCCTGCAGGGTATACAGGCGGGTGCGCATGGCGGTGGTCACCAGTTGGCGGCCGGCAGCGGCCAGAGCGGGATCCGGGCTCTGCGCGGCGGCCTGACCAAGACGAACGAGGATGGCGGCGTTGCGCTTGGCGCGGCCGAGATAGTCGGCGGTTGCGGCACGGCGCTCCCGCAGGATCTGGGCATAGTCGCGGGGCGGCAGCTGCGAACGCAGCCAGGTGTCTTCCGCGGGATCGGTGAGATTGCGGAAGGCTTCCACGTCCACGGCTTCGATGGCATCGGGCAGGGCATCCCAATCGGAGACCGGCCGGGCCCGACCGCGGACCAGCAGAAACAGCGCCGCCGCAACCGACAAGGAGAAGATGAGGAATACGATTACGCCGATCATTGGTGCAATAGCTCCAGGAGCGCGTCGTTCCAGCGCCGCAGATCGTTGGCAGGTACGTCGTGGACCAGGCGCGGCGCCGATTGGTGGCGCAGCAGGTAGACGGCCCAGACAAAGGTTGAGCAGTCGTAGGATAAGTTCCGCAGGGTGGAATAGGCGTTGGCGGTCGAATAC
>DASUBK010000433.1:0-5389 GCA_035763305.1 Terriglobales bacterium
AAGGAATCACGTAGCCGCAGGCGCCCTCGCCTGCGGAAGCCTGACCACGCCCGAATCACGTAGCCGCAGAGCCTGCCCTGAGCATGTCGAAGGGCGCCCTCGCCTGCGGTGCCACTAATCGTAAATACAGAAATACCGCCCGCTAGTTGGCGCCAGGCCGGCGGCGAGGCGCCACGCCTCCCGCCAGGCGGCATGCGATCGTGCCGTGCCGTGCTCCAGCTTGAGCGCCGCGCGATAGTGCTCCAGCGCCTTCGCCCGCGCGGAGTCCGCCTGCGGCGCGTACGTCTTAGGATCGTGGTACTCGGTATCGGCAGTGGTGGCCAGCCAGACGATGGTGGTGTAAGCGTCGGCCACCATGAAATGCAGCGCGGCCAGCGTCTCGGCCGGCAAGGCGCGCGCCCCCGCCAGCAGCGCCTCCCCCTTGGCAATCACCTCGGCAAACTCCTCCGCGCCCGCGCTGCACATGCCCGTCTCGTCGAAGCCGCGCTCCATCTCGGCCAGCAAGATCGCATCCTGCGCCGGACCGGGAGGAGCCACCGCCTTGGCCGCCTGCAACAATCCATGCGCGTACACCGGGCCTCCGGCCAGTTGGTTCATCACATAGTTAGCATGCAGTTGCGCCATCTCCGTCCGCACCTGGTCACCCATCTGCACGCCGTTATGATCGAGAAAATCCAGGATGGAGTCGCCGGCCAGCAACGCCGCCGCCTGTTGTCCGGGGGACTTCGACTTCGCGGCGGCGATCCAGTCGCGGAACGTGCTCACGACCTGCGTATCGGGCGGCAAGTTCCGGGCGGAGAAGTAGTCAGGCTCGGTCAACAGCGCGGCCATCTCGTCGGTAGCTTCGGCGGGCAAGCCGGCCTGGGAGACTCTTCCCAGAAGCGCGTCGAGGGTGGCGCGGTGTTCGACACGGTCCTGCTCGATTTCCGCCCTCACGTCATGGACCGCGTCGGAGTTGGGAAATGCCATGCGTACCAGGGCACGATGGCCCTTCCCGCCAAACTGGTCATAGGCGGACGTGATGATCGCGTCCTTGACTTTCCACTGGCGCGTTTCGACCCAACCCGCCGAGCCGAAGCCGCCCGGCATCTTCGGACTCTCTGCCGCGCCAAATCGCGCAGTCAGCGCCGCTGTGATCGCCTGCGTCAGGGCGACTCCTTTCGCCACGTCGGTCTCCGGCGCCTCGATCCAAATCAGCCCCAGGCGGCAGCCGTGGGCGAGCACGTCGCCCGGCGCAGTCCCGGCCGGCGGCAGAATATCGTCCGCCGGAGCCTCAGGTTCGTAAAAATACGCGCTGCGAATCCAGGAAATTCCAGAACTGTCCGTATGCCGCGCCACCGCTCGCGCGCACCACTTCTCGGTGTCGTTCTCGGGTTGGCGGCCGCTGAAGACTTCGAGCTTTTCCGCAGGATGCGCCTGCAGCCAGGCCACCGGCGTCATGCTGCTATCGAGCGATGCAAGTTCGTTCGCGACCTGCTGCGCCATCCCGCTCGGAATCGCAGCGGTCGTCTGCGCGACGCATGCTGGCGGGAGGAGAACGGCGGCGAGCACCGCCAGCAGGGTCGAACAGGTTCTTCGCAGCTTCATCGCACCGCATTGTGGCAGAAGAATCGCCGCTTCCGCAGTGCCGCCGGCGCTTCGGCCCGGCTCTTCGGGGCATTCCCTTTCGTCACCAGGCAGCCTGGTGCGCGAAGGAAGCGGCTGCACGAATCCTTTGTCATTCATTACAATCGAAACAACTAAGGATGAGCCCCGAACGACAGATTCTCACTGCCACGCTGGTCAAGTCCGTGCCCCTTTCGGACGTGACCAGGCACCTGGAATTCCACGTTGAAGAGGTCCCGCGTTTCGACTTTCACGCCGGCCAGTTCGTCTCGCTGCAGGCCGAGCATGAAGGCCGCGAGATCACGCGCGCCTACTCCATCGCTTCCCCGCCGCGCGGCGACCGCAGCTTCGATGTCTGCCTCAACCGCGTGCCCGACGGTTTCTTCTCCAACTTCCTCTGCGATCTGCGCGAAGGCCAGCGGGTGAAACTGCACGGGCCGCACGGCTACTTCGTCCTCAAGAACCCGGTGCGCAGCTCGATCTTCATCGGCACCGGCACCGGCATCGCGCCCCTGCGCGGCATGCTGCAATGGCTGTTGCAGCAGGATGAGTCGCTGGTGCGGGGCAAGGAGTTCTGGCTGGTCTTCGGAGTCCGCTACCAGAAAGACCTGTACTATGACGACGAATTCCGCCGGATGGAGCGTGAGCATCCCCAGTTTCACTACCTGCCGACGCTGAGCCGCGACAATCCCGGCTGGAGCGGTGCCCGCGGTTACGTGCAGGAGCACGTCCGCCGCCTCGCCGAAGGAAAGAAGGACTGGGACGCCTACATCTGCGGGCTCAAGGACATGGTCATCGCCAACCGGGACCTGCTGCGGAACGAATTGGCATGGGATCGGAAGGCGGTGCTCTATGAGAGGTTCGACTGAAGCAGCTGTCAGCTTGTGAACGCAAGCATCGCCTTGGAAGCAAGAGCCGACGGTTCACGCGCCATTGCCATCCATAATCGGGAGCCGATTCAGGGAGTCACAAGCTGAGAACTGAGAGCTGGCAGCTTGCCTACGCGCTCGCCGCCCGGCTCTTCTCCACCGGCTCCGCGCCGGTGTACATGCCGCGCATATGCACCATGACACGATGTCCCAGCAGGCAGATGACGCCGGCCATGACGGCAAAAGCGCCCGCTAACTGCATGGAAAAGCGGTCCACGCTGAATAGGCTCGGCTGAGTGAAGCTGACCACCACCGCGGCGACACCGCTGACCACGGCGACGATTCCCAGCACCGCCCAAAGAACGGATTCGCCGGGAGTGAGTACCGTTTCCTCGACTTGCAGCGCGCGTCCGGCGACGAAGCACGCCGTCGCCGCCAGGATCACGAAGGCACCCGCCATGCCAAAATGGAGCGCCACGGGGTTAATGGAGGCGAGACCAAACTTGTACATCACGTAGCCGAGGGTGGCGACCCCCGCCATGCCCGCAATCAAGCCCACCACCTGCCAGAAGCGCGCTTCGCTGGAACGAATCATGAGGAGCTCCCCGAACGATGCCTAACCGCCGGAGTGTAGTATCGCCTCCCTGCCAGCGCCCAGAGGATTCTCGGGTCCCTCATCACGTTGGTAACCGGTTGCGAGAATCCTCCTGAATCCGCGAATCGTTGATCCCGGTCTACCGGCCTCCAGTTGCTTTCCTAATGGCTGCAACCGAACTCAGCCCCCTCTCATCTAAACATTGACAGTAACGCACTCAAGTTCTATCATGCTGCTGTTATAAATCCAGAGTAGCAGGCCAACACACACACCGGCAAGCACTTAGCGCTACAGGATTGAGAGGTAGGAGGTAGGTTTCATGGCAAAGATTATCGGAATTGACTTGGGCACCACCAACTCGGTGGTCGCCGTGATGGAAGGCGGCGAGCCCAAGGTCATCGCCAACGAAGAGGGCGGGCGCACCACACCGTCGGTGGTAGCGTTCACCAAGACCGGCGAGCGGTTGGTGGGCCAAGTCGCCAAGCGCCAGGCCATCACCAACCCGGAGAACACGGTGTATTCGATCAAGCGGTTCATGGGCCGCCGCTACGACGAAGTGAACGAAGAGATGAAGATGGTGCCCTACAAGGTCCAGCGGCAAGGCGATCACGTCGCCATCCTGGCGCAAGGCAAGGAGTACACGCCGCCCGAGATCTCCGCCATGATCCTGCAGAAGCTGAAGAAGGCGGCGGAGGATTACCTGGGCGAAAAGGTCACCGACGCGGTGATCACCGTGCCGGCGTACTTCAATGACGCCCAGCGCCAGGCCACCAAGGACGCGGGCAAGATCGCCGGCCTCGACGTCAAGCGCATCATCAACGAGCCCACCGCGGCCGCGCTCGCCTACGGTCTGGACAAGAAGAAGGACGAGACCATCGCCGTCTACGACTTCGGCGGCGGCACCTTCGATATCTCCATCCTGGAAGTGGGCGAAGGCGTCATCGAGGTGAAGTCCACCAACGGCGACACCCACCTGGGCGGCGACAACATCGACCAGCGCATCGTGGACTGGCTCATCGACGAGTTCAAGAAGAAGGAAGGCCTCGACCTGCGCGCCAAGGGCAACGAGATGGCGCTGCAGCGTCTGCGCGACGCCGCCGAGCGCGCCAAGATCGAGCTCTCCACCACCATGCAGACCGAGATCAACCTGCCCTTCATCACCGCGGATGCCAGCGGTCCCAAGCACCTGGTGGAGACGCTGACCCGCGGCAAGCTGGAATCCATGGTGGAAGACATCATCCAGCGCTCCGTCGGCCCGTGCCGGCAGGCGATGAAGGACGCCGGCGTCACCCCGGACAAGATTGACGAGGTGGTGCTGGTCGGCGGGCAGATTCGCATGCCGCGCATCCAGGCTCTGGTGAAAGAGTTGTTCGGCAAGGAGCCGCACAAGGGCGTCAACCCCGACGAGGTGGTGGCGGTCGGCGCGGCCATCCAGGGCGGCGTGCTGGGCGGCGAGGTGAAGGACCTGCTGCTGCTCGACGTTACCCCGCTGACGCTCTCCATCGAGACGCTGGGCGGAGTCGCAACGGGAATGATCCCGCGCAATACCACCATCCCGACGCGCAAGACGGAGACCTTCTCCACCGCGGCGGACAACCAGACTTCGGTCGAGGTGCATGTGCTGCAGGGCGAGCGGCCCATGGCGGCGCAGAACCGGACGCTCGGCAAGTTCCACCTGACCGGGATTCCGCCGGCTCCGCGCGGGGTGCCGCAGATCGAAGTCACCTTCGACATCGACGCTAACGGCATCCTCAACGTCACGGCGAAAGACAACGCCACCGGCAAGGACCAGAAGATCACCATCACCTCCTCGTCCGGCCTGTCGAAAGAGGAAGTGGAGCGGATGGCCAAGGAAGCCGATTCGCACTCCGCCGAGGACAAGGCCAAGCGCGAGGAGATCGAGGCGCGCAACCAGCTCGACTCGATGGTCTACAACATCGAGAAGATGCTGCGCGAGCACGGCGACAAGATCTCCGGCGGCGAGCGCGGCGACGTGGAGAACGCCCTGGCCGACGCCAAGAAGGCGCTGGAAGGCGGCGACGCCAAGGCGATGAACTCCGCCCGCGAACGCCTGACCCAGGCCTCGCACAAGCTGGCCGAGGCGATGTATCGCCAAGCCGCGCCGCAGGGCTCGGCACCGGGCGCCCAGCCGGGCACGCCTCCGCCGCCGGGAACCAACGGCAGCACCGGCCAGAAGCAGGAAGGCGTGATTGACGCCGAGTACGTGGACGTGGAAGAGAAGAAATAAGCTGTCAGCTCTCAGCCACCAGCTCTCAGCTACTGCCGGGCCCGGCTATCACCGGGCCCGAACCTCAGCACG
>DASUBK010000434.1:0-3240 GCA_035763305.1 Terriglobales bacterium
CTTCCGGATGGATAGAGCCGCGCTCGGGCGGCGCAGAACCGCGGACGTAGACGGCGTCGGTTTCGGAGAGGGCGATCTCGTCGATGCCGTTGCGGGCATGGACGACGCGTCCGCTGCGAACGCCGAGGTGGGCCATCGCTCCGGCAACGGTGTCGAGTTTGTCGGCAGCGTAGACGCCCATGATCTGCACGGGCGCGCCGGCGGGATTGGTGAGCGGGCCGGCGAGGTTGAAGATAGTGCGGAAGCCGAGGGCGCGGCGGATCGGCTGCACGCGCTTCATGGCCGGATGCAGCGCGGGCGCGAAGAGGAAGGTGAATCCGGTGGCGCGGATGCACGCCGCGGACTGCTCGGGCGTGAGGGCGACGGGAACGCCCATCGCTTCGAGGACGTCGGCGGATCCGCAGCGCGAGGTAATGCCGCGATTGCCGTGCTTGGCGACTTTGGCTCCGGCTGCGGCGGCAAGAAGGGCGGCTCCGGTGGAGATGTTGAAGGTGCCGCCCCCATCGCCTCCGGTGCCGCAGGTGTCGAGGAGTTCGGCGCGTTCCTCGTCGGTGAGCGGGATGGGCAGGGAGAGCGCGCGCATGGCTTCGGCAAAGCCGGTGAGTTCGTCGATGGTCTCGCCGCGGGCGGCCATGGCGCTGAGCAGGCCGGCAATGGCAAGGTCGGAGGCGGGGTCGGGATCGCTGGTGAGGATGGTGTGGAGCGCGAGGCGGGCTTCGTCGCGCGTGAGGGTGCGGCGCAACTCGGCAACTTCCTTCAGCAGATCCTTCAGGTCGGGCATGGAATGTTTCCATGCTAACTGAGCGCCGGGAAGGGGCTGGCGCGAGGGCTGAAGCGGTAGGTTGGCGAGGCTGTCGGCTACCCCCACGCCCCTGTACAACGGGGGCAGTGGCAGATCGCTGACTGCGTGGGAGTTGCGGAGGGGCGATTTGGGCCAGTGGCAAGTCGGTGAGCCGGCGAGGGTTGCGGAGCCGTCGTCCAGGGCAGTGGCAAGCCGCTGCAAGGAATGGGGTAGTCCTCACAGGGGGGCGGCACTCGCGGTGGAGTGCCGCCCCGGTTTTCAGGGCCTCTAGTCTCCGGCGGCGGCAGGCTGGAGCTTCGGTTTGGGAGCGACGGCTGCCGCGGATTCCGCGAAGAAGGCGTGGTAGACGACGCCCGCGAGGAGGCCGCCGATGATGGGAGCGGCCCAGAAGAGCCAGAGCTGGCCGAGCGCCCATCCATGGACGAAGAGCGCCTGGCTGGTGCTGCGGGCAGGGTTCACCGAGGTGTTGGTGACGGGGATACCGACGAGGTGGATGAGGGTGAGGCAGAGGCCGATGGCCACGCCAGCGAGCGATTGCGGCGCACGAGAGTCCGTTGCGCCGAGGATGACGAGCAGGAAGAACATGGTCAGCACCACTTCGGCGACGAAGCAGGCGAGCAGCGAGTATCCGCCGGGGGAATGCGCGCCGTATCCGTTGGCGGCGAAGCTGCCGAGGACGAATCCGGGCTTGCCGCTGGCGATGACATAGAGGACGGCGGCGCCGGTGGTTGCACCGAGCACCTGAGCGACGATGTAGGGCAGAAGATGTGCGACCGGGAAGCGGCGTCCGGCGACGAGGCCGACGGAGACGGCGGGATTGAGATGGCAGCCGGAGATGTGGCCAATGGCATAGCACATCGTCATGACGGTGAGGCCGAAGGCGAGAGCGACACCGGCGAATCCGATGCCGAGGTTCGGGTAGGCGGCGGAGAGGACGGCGGCGCCGCATCCTCCGAAGACCAGCCAGGCGGTACCGATGAATTCTGCGACAAGACGTTTGCTGAGATTCATGTTGTGCTCCTCTGCGGCACGCGATGCGTGCGGATTTCACGTCGACCGGAGAGCCCGACCACTGGAGGGAGAGACCCGGGAAAGGGCGTTCCCGGGAGCGAGCGCCAGTGTAGCGCAGTTCTGTCGCGGCGAGACATGACATGTGTGCCGGTTTGCGGCGGAGAAAAAACCCTGGTTACACTGAGAATTCGGTTCCGCGACCACGCAATGCCGCAGCGGGCCTGCGGCGGCTCTCACGATTCAGACGGTTTCTCCTGACCTCAACGCAAACCATTCTGCTGAGACACAGAAAAGAGTTCTGAACAACTCCTATGAAAATTCACGAATATCAGGCGAAGGACATCCTGGCGAAGTATGGCGTCGCGGTGCCGCGCGGCGAGATGGCCAACACGCTGGATGAGGCGCTCGAGGTGGCGAAGCGGCTGTTCACGAGCGGCGCCAAGGGCGTGGTGGTGAAGGCGCAGATTCACGCAGGCGGGCGCGGCAAGGGCGGCGGCGTGAAGGTGGCGAAGACGCTGGATGAAGCCGAGCAGTACGCAAAGCAGATTCTGGGCATGCAGCTGGTGACGCACCAGACCGGTCCGCAGGGACAGAAGGTGCAGCGGCTGCTGATTGAGGAGACGGCGGCGATCGACCGCGAGCTGTACCTCGGCATCGTACTGGATCGCGCGGCGGCGAAGCTGGTGTTCATGGCGTCGCAGGCGGGCGGCATGGAGATCGAGGAGGTCGCGGCGAAGGATCCGAAGGCGATCCACAAGGCGTACATCGATCCGGCGGTCGGATTCCAGGCGTATCAGGCGCGCGAGCTGGCGTTTGCGCTGGGGCTGAAGCCGGCGCAGATTGGCGAAGCGGTGAAGTTCATGATGGGTCTGTATCGGGCGTATATCGATACGGACGCTTCGCTGCTGGAGATCAATCCCTTCATCACGACGAAGGACGACCGGCTGTTTGCGCTGGACTGCAAGATCAACTTCGACGACAACGCGATGTTCCGCCACAAGGATCAGAAGGAGCTGCGCGACGTGGCCGAGGAGGATCCGCTGGAGGTCGAGGCGTCGAAGTACGCGCTGAACTACATTCGCCTCGACGGCAACATTGCGTGCATGGTGAACGGCGCGGGGTTGGCGATGGCGACGATGGACATCATCCAGTACGCGGGCGGGATGCCGGCGAACTTTCTGGATGTGGGCGGCGGCGCGAATCAGCAGCAGATTGAGCACGCCTTTGAGATTTTGCTGTCGGACAAGAACGTGAAGGCAGTGTTCATCAATATTTTTGGCGGCATTCTGCGCGTGGACACGCTGGCGCAGGGCGTCGTTGAGGCCGCGAAGAATTTGAAGGTGAAGGTGCCCGTGGTGCTGCGGCTGGAAGGGACGAACGTGGAAGAGGGCCGCAAGATTCTCAAGGAATCGGGATTGAAGTTCATT